>CAYGWJ010000127.1:0-2564 GCA_964353405.1 uncultured Anaerolineae bacterium | reverse complement strand
GGCCAATCCCTGAGATAGGCGGCCCAGCCCAGGTTGGAAAAGATCAACGCATTATTGTCCGGGTCGCACGACAGGATGTATTTGAGGGGTTGCGTGTTGCCAGAGGAAGCTGAAAGTCGAGCGAGGTCCACCAACTCTCGCAGTGTTTCTAGCTCAACCGGAACAGCCTGGTCAAAGCGGCGATAGCTTCGATTCTTGAGCACCAGGTCACGTATCATCACGTACTCCTCTCGTAAACAGACTTGCCCGCCACGAGCGTGCGTTCCACATGCCCGGACTCGTCCAGAATCACCAGGTCGGCATCACAGCCGGGCGCGATGCGGCCCTTGCGGTCCAGACTCAACACGCGCGCGGGCGTAGTCGAGGCCATCGTCAGTGCTTCCGCCAGAGTACAGCCGGTGAACTCGATCACGTTTCGTATGGCTTGGTCCATCTTCAAGATGCTGCCCGCCAGAGTGCCGTCCGCCAGCCGCGCCGACGTCTGGTCAACGCTGACGTCGCGGTCGCTTAGTTTGTAGCGGCCGGGCGCCATCCCCATCGCCGCCATTGCGTCGGTGACGAGCGTGATGCCCTGTGTGCCTTTGGCTCTGAACGCCAGCTTGATCATCGCCGGATGGACATGGATGCCGTCTGCAATCAGTCCGCACGGCACGGAGGATGATAACAGCGCGCCCGGCAGGCCCGGTTCACGATGGCCCAATCCTCTCATCGCGTTATACAGATGCGTGCCCCACGTGATGCCGGCCTCAAAGCCGGCGATGGCTTGGGCGCAAGTCGCGTTTGAATGTCCCGCGCTGACGGCGATACCTTTACCCCTCAAGGCTCTGATCGCGTCCAACGCGCCGGGCAATTCGGGCGCGAGTGTCACGATGCGGGTGATGGATTCATCCGCCCAGTGCAGCATCTCGTCCACGTTCGGGAGGCGCAAAAATGCCTGGTTGTGCGCGCCTCGCCTGGCTGGACTGAGATAGGGCCCTTCCAGGTGAACACCCAGCGGTTGAGCCCCGGTTGCGCCGCGTGTAGCGCGCATCGCTTCGCGCACCTGGCTCAATCGCTTGGGGTAGGTCTCCCACGGCGACGTGATAATCGTTGGAAGGAACGCCGTAACGCCTGTTTCAGGCAGGCGAGCCGCCACGCTGGCAACCGAGTAACCATCGTTGGAAAAATCTGCGCCATACGCGCCGTTGAGCTGCAGCTCGATAAATCCCGGCGCGAGGGCGCCGGGCACGACCAGGTCGGCTTTGGAATCAAGGCCTGGCGTGACGCGCGTGATGACGCCTTGATTGACGACAACCGTCGCTTCCTGAATCTTGCCATCCGGCAAAAGCGCACGTCCACTCAGAGCAAGCTGGCTCATGCGCTATCTCTCCTCGGCTGCAATGTCGAGCGAAATTTGTAACGGTCTCCGCGATAGACCGAAAGAACATACTCTACCGGCACGCCGTCGGCCGTCAACGTCAGCCGCTGCATCCTGAGCACTGCCGCCGGAGGCGTCAAGCAGAGCAGCTCGATTTCGCGCGTGCTGGCCAGCGCGGCCTCGATGCTTTGCTCGGCTCGAGTCAGCGCGAGCTTGTACTCGCCCTCCAAAACATCGTAGAGAGATTCGCCGGCAAAATTGTGGTGCAGCAGTTTGGGGAATAGCGCCAAGGGCAGATAGGCCGTCTCCACGGCGAGGGGTGTGCCGTCGGCCAGGCGCAGGCGTGACAGCAAGATCACCTCGGCTTCCGGCGCGATGCGTAGCGCGGCGGCCACGTCGGGCATCGCCGGCGCCACGTGCGCCTCCAGCACGCGGCTGGTGGGCTGGCCGCCTCGCGCGCGCACATCCTGGCTGAATCCCTTCAGCGCGCGCAACTGCTGGTCAATCTTGGGTTCGGCCACAAACGTGCCTTTGCCTACACGCGCATAGATTGTCCCATCGCGGGCAAGCTCGAGCAAAGCCTGCCGAACCGTCATCCGGCTGACTTTTAACCGGGTGGACAACTCGCGCTCCGACGGCAGGCGTTGATTCGAGCGGTAGCGGCCTGAGGCGATCTCGGCCACGAGCGAATCTTTGAGCTGCAGATACAGCGGGTCGGGGGCTTGGCGGCGCAGGCGCATGAAGGGTGGCCTCTCTGTTGCCAGGACTGGTCTATACCACCGGATACCAGTGTACAGCGAATTCCCGTGGATGTCAAGAGCCAGCAAGCCGCGGCCACGGCTTTTGCCAGGTCAGACCGAGCTTCCCAAGACGAGTTGAACGGCCTCGTTCATCAGACTGGGAGGATGACCTACGGCAGAGCCATCGCGCAAAAAGTCGCCTGCATGGGCGTGCGGGCGCGTGGCGCGTTGGGTCAGGCGGGGTTCGAACCCGCGGTCTCCGCCTTGAGAGGGCGGCGTCCCAGGCCGCTAGACGAATGGGCCGTTCATCGGCGCGATTCTGCCAGTAAGGATCGTGGATTAAATAACTTTCCCGCTCGACTGAGAGAGTGGTACAGCGCGATAGTTCCATTGCGGCAAGACCTCATCAAAAACGATGCGCATAGTTTTCTTGAACTCTTCAGCCACTTTACGTCCGGTTTGGTAAA
>CAYGWJ010000126.1:0-38037 GCA_964353405.1 uncultured Anaerolineae bacterium | reverse complement strand
GCGTTCTGCGGCACACTTTTATCACCACTTGACGAGAGCCGTCACACGTGTTCCCTTTCCCAATTATCCCCGACCTGCTGCAGTCGGGGGTTTCCACTTATCCGAGCCGCGCCTTTAATTCGTCGAGTTGCTGTCTCAATCGCGCGGGCAAGCGGTTGCCGAACTGGGCGAAATGCTTTTCGATGTCGGGCAGTTCTGCTTTCCACGTGCCCGCATCCACGCGTAGCAATTCCGCCATGTTCTCCGGCGGCAGATCCAGCCCGCGCGTGTCGAGGTCCGTCTCGTTGGGCAAATAGCCGATGGGCGTGGCCTTGGCTCCGGCCTGGCCGTCCACGCGCTCACACATCCACTCAAGGACGCGGCTGTTTTCGCCATAGCCAGGCCACAGCCACTTGCCGCCGGGCGTCTTGCGGAACCAGTTGACGTAGAAAATCTTGGGCACATGCTGGCCCAGGAGGTCGCCCATATCGAACCAGTGCTGGAAATAGTCCGCCATGTTGTAGCCGCAGAACGGCTGCATCGCAAACGGATCGCGCCGCAAGTTGCCCACCGCGCCAATGTTGGCCGCCGTCGTCTCCGACGAGGCTGTCGCGCCCAGGAATACGCCGTGTTCCCAGTTGAAGGCTTGTGTCACGAGCGGTACGTTGCCAGCGCGACGACCGCCAAACACGAAAATGTCAATCGGCACGCCTTCCGGCTTTTCCCAGTCGGCGGAAATCACCGGGCAGTTTTCAGCCGGGGCGGTGAAGCGAGCGTTCGGGTGAGCAGCAGGATCGGAACTGGCGGGCGTCCAATCGCGGCCCTTCCAGTCAACCGCGTGAGCGGGCGGCTCGCCGTCCATGCCTTCCCACCAGATGTCGCCGTCGTCGGTCAAGGCGCAGTTGGTAAAGATGACGTTTTGCTTGAGCGAGTCCATCGCCGCTGGATTTGACTTCCACGAAGTGCCCGGCGCCACGCCAAAGAAACCGCATTCGGGATTGATGGCATACAGCCGTCCATCCGGAGCGATCTTCATCCAGGCGATGTCGTCGCCGATGGTTTCCGCTTTCCAGCCCGGAATCGTGGGCTGAATCATGGCCAGGTTGGTCTTGCCACAGGCCGAAGGGAAGGCGGCGGCAATGTGGTAGCGCTTGCCGGCGGGGTTGGTGAGGCGCAAGATGAGCATGTGCTCGGCCATCCAGCCTTCGCGCCGGGCCATGGCGGAGGCGATGCGCAGGGCCAGGCATTTCTTGCCGAGCAGGGCGTTGCCCCCGTAGCCGGAGCCATACGACCAGATCAAGTTCTCGTTCGGAAACTGGCAAATGTACTTTTTCTCGATGGGCGCGCAAGGCCAGGGGACATCCTTCTGCCCCGGTTCAAGTGGAGCGCCAATCGAGTGAAGGCAGGGGATAAACTCGCCGTCTGTGCCGAGAGCCGTGATCACGGGCGACCCGACGCGCGTCATGATGTGCATGTTGCAGACCACGTAGGGGCTATCGGTGATCTGGACGCCGATCTTGGCCATCGGCGACGTGAGCGCCCCCATCGAGAAGGGAATGACGTACATCGTGCGGCCCTTCATGCAACCATTGAACAGGCCGCGCATGGTCTGCTTGAGCTCGGCGTCGTTGACCCAGTTGTTGGTAGGGCCGGCGTCGTCCTGTTTGGGCGTGCTGATGAATGTGCGATTTTCGACCCGCGCCACGTCGCTGGGGTCGGAGCGAAAGAGAAAACTCTTGGCGCGGGCCTTGAGGGGAATCGCCATGCCGCTCCTGACCATGCCCGCCATCAGGCGATCATATTCTTCAATGCTTCCATCGCACCAATAGACAGAGTCGGGCTGGCACAGCCGAGCTGACTCGCGCACCCAGTCGTTCAGTTTCGTGTTTTTTACGGTGTATGTCATGAGCACCCTCTTCCAACGTGGTTTGGCGAGGAATATAACATCGTCAATAGAAATTGTCCAGCCGCGCTAAGGAGTTGTAAAACAATAACTTCGGTGTCACCCTGAACGAAGTGAAGGGTCTCTGCCTTGCAGCGTAGAGATTCTTCGCTCCGCTCAGAATGACAAAATCGGAAGTTATTCTTATATTGATGATGAACCGAAATTCATTGACACTCGCCAGCAAAAATGTTATACTCCCGCTCACACTGCCAAATCGCTACAGCTATGCATCTGTGCCGTCGTTGCGCCTCCGATTGTACAAGAGTTACGCCAACCGGGCGCGCCCGGCTGGCTTTTTTTGTTAAAGATTCAAACAAAGGAGAATTGCCGTGAGCGCTGCTGAACCTGTCGTCGTCGCTGCACCGCCCAAACCCGTCTCGACCTTCGTCAAGGGCCTGGATGGCGTCGTCGCTGCGCAGACCGTCCTCAGCTCGATTGACGGTCAGCGTGGGATCCTGACCTACCGCGGGATCAACATACACGAGCTGGCTGAAAACGCCAGCTACGAAGAGGTCGTTCACTTGCTGTGGTACGGCAAATTGCCGAACCGCCGCGAGCTGGCCGATTTGGAAGCGCGGCTGGCGGCCAACCGCTCTGTGCCCATCCAGATCATTAACATTCTGCGCGCCACGCCCAACAACGGCATCCCGATGGTTGTCTTGCGGAACGCCGTCAGCGCGCTGGCGATGTTCGACCCGGACGCAGAAGATCTTTCGCCTGAAGCCACGCGCCGCAAGGCCGAACGATTGACCGCGCAGATGGGCACGATCATGGCCGCCTATCACCGCATCCGCCAGGGATTCGAGCCGATTGACCCCGATCCTCGCTTGAGTCACACGCCGAACCTGCTCTATATGCTCACGGGTGACCAGCCCGACCCGGTGGCCGTCCGGGCACTTGACCTCTACCAAACGCTGCTGGCCGATCACGGCATGAACGCCAGCACCTTTACCGCGCGTGTGGTCGCTTCCACGCAGGCCGACCTGCATAGTGCGGTTTCGGCAGCGCTCGGCGCGCTCAAAGGGCCATTGCACGGCGGTGCGGCGGAGGCGACGATGCGAACGGTGCTCGAAATCGGCGAGGTCGAAAAGGCGGACGCCTTTGTGGACAATGTCTTCAAGACCAAGCGCAAGATCATGGGCATCGGCCACCGCATTTACAAGAGTGGCGACCCGCGCGTGGTTCACCTGCAAAAGTGGAGCCGCTTGATGGGCGAGCGGAACGGAGAACTCAAGTGGTACGAGATTCTCCTGGAAGTCGAAAAGGCCGTGCTCAAATACCGGCAGCTCTACCCGAACGTGGATTTCTTTTCCTCCACCATGCTCTACTACATCGGCATCCCGGTGGACATGTTCACGCCGATGTTTGCGGCCAGCCGCATCGCGGGCTGGAGTGCGCACGTCATCGAGCAATACTATGACAATGTGCTCATCCGTCCACAGTCCGAGTTCATCGGGCCGATGGATCAGCATTACGTTCCGATTGACGAACGCGAGCAAGTGGGGCGCGGAGATTAGCGACAAACCAGCCAGGGAGAAAACCAAATGCCAGGGAAAGATGCCTTTGATGCACGCAGTCTGTTGGAGACCAGGCAGGGCAGGTTCACTTATTATCGCCTGAGCAAGCTGGAAGAGAGCGGCCTGGGCCAGGTTTCGCGTTTGCCGTTTTCGATCAAGGTGCTGCTGGAAGCGGTGCTGCGCAACCTCGATGGCTATCAAGTCAGCGAGGACGACGCCCGCCACCTAGCCGCGTGGGAGGCCAAAAACCCCAAACCGGTCGAGCTTCCCTTCAAGCCCGCGCGCGTGGTGATGCAGGACTTTACCGGTGTGCCCTGCGTCGTGGATCTGGCCGCGATGCGTGATGCGGTCAAGCGGCTGGGCGGCGACCCGAAGAAAATCAATCCGCTGGTGCCGGTGGATTTGGTGATTGACCACTCGGTGCAGGTGGATTACTTTGGCACCGAGCTCGCGCTCATGCGTAACGCGCAAGTCGAGTTCGAGCGCAACGGCGAGCGCTACGAGTTCCTGCGTTGGGGCGCGAAAGCGTTCAACAACTTTCGCGTCGTGCCGCCTTCAACCGGCATCATCCACCAGGTCAATCTCGAATACCTGGCTCAGGGCGTCTTGGTGAACGACGCGGAGGGAGTCCCGGTTGCGTTCCCCGATACGCTCGTCGGCACCGATTCGCATACGACGATGATCAACGGTCTGGGCGTGCTGGGCTGGGGAGTGGGCGGCATCGAGGCGGAAGCGGTGATGCTGGGCCAGCCGCTCATCATGGTCACACCGCAAGTGATCGGCTTCAAGCTGGCAGGCAGTCTGCGCGAAGGCGTGACGGCAACCGATCTCGTGTTGACCGTGACACAGATGCTCCGCAAGAAAGGCGTCGTGGACAAGTGTGTCGAGTTCTATGGCCCCGGTTTGTCTTTTATGTCGCTGCCCGACCGCGCGACCAGCGCCAACATGGCGCCGGAATATGGCGCGACGTGCGGGTTCTTCCCGACGGATGATGAGACGCTGCGTTATTTGCGTCTCACCGGTCGAGGCAAATCCGCCGACCTCTTGGAAGTTTACGCCAAAGCGCAGGGCCTGTTCCGCACCGACGACATGCCCGATCCGGTCTTTACCGACACGCTCGAACTCGACCTCGGCGCGGTTGAGCCGTCGCTCGCCGGTCCCAAGCGCCCGCAAGACCGCGTGGCGCTCAAGGATTTGAAGGCTAGCTTCCGCAAATCGCTCAGTGCACCCGTACAAGACCGTGGCTATGGTCTGCCGGAAGCCGAACTCGGCAAGCAAGTTGCCATCAGCGATATGCCATCCGCTATCAGCCATGGAGCGGTTGTCATTGCCGCGATCACATCCTGCACCAACACCAGCAACCCGTCAGTGATGTTGGGCGCCGGCTTGCTCGCCAAGAAAGCCGTACAAGCCGGCTTGAAGGTCAAACCTTACGTCAAGACCAGCCTTGCGCCTGGCTCCAAGGTCGTGACCGAGTATTTGCAGAAATCCGGCACGCTGCCGTATCTGGAGCAACTTGGTTTTAACGTGGCGGCTTTCGGCTGCACCACGTGCATCGGCAACAGCGGCCCGTTGCCCGAGCCGGTGTCCCAGGCCGTGACCGAAGGCAACCTGGTGACCAGCGCCGTCATCTCTGGCAATCGCAATTTTGAAGGCCGCGTGCATCCGTTGGTCAAGGCGAACTTTCTTGCATCGCCGCCGCTGGTCGTGGCGTACGCGCTCGCCGGCACGACGGACATTGACCTGAGCACCGAGCCGCTCGGCACTGGCCAGGATGGCCGGCCCGTATATCTGCGCGATATTTGGCCGTCGCAAAAAGAAATCGCCGACGCCGTCGCGGCTTTTATTGACGTGGACATGTTCCTCAAGTCTTACGGCAACGTGTTCAACGGCAACCCGAGGTGGAACGACATTCCCGTGAGCGGCGGCGAGTTGTACGCATGGAACGAAGCTTCGACCTACATTCAGAACCCGCCGTTCTTTGAGGGTCTCTCGCTCGACGTCCAGCCGCTGGGCGAAATTCGCGGCGCGCGTGTGCTGGGCGTGTTCGGCGATAGCATCACGACCGATCACATCTCGCCGGCTGGCAACATTGCCAAGGACTCGCCGGCGGGCAAGTATCTCATCGAGCACGGCGTCAAACCGAAAGATTTCAACCAGTACGGCACGCGGCGCGGCAACGACCGCGTGATGACGCGCGGCACATTCGCGAATATCCGTTTGAAGAATCTGATGCTGGGCGGCAAGGAGGGCAGCCTGACGCTGTACCTCCCCTCTCCCTCCGGGGGAGGGGCTGGGGGTGGGGGCATCGAGATGCCGATCTATGACGCGGCGATCCAGTACAAGACCAAGGGCACGCCGCTGATCGTCATCGCAGGTAAAGAATACGGCACGGGTTCGTCACGTGACTGGGCGGCCAAAGGCACACTCTTGCTCGGCGTCAAGGCCGTCATCGCGGAATCGTTCGAGCGCATCCACCGCAGCAACCTGGTCGGTATGGGCGTTCTTCCGCTGGTCTTCAAAGAAAGTCAAAACGCCGAGTCGCTCGGCCTGACCGGACGCGAGACGTTCGACATTCTCGGCCTCTCGGACGACATCAAGCCGCGCCAAGAGTTGACTGTCAAGGCGACGAAGGATGATGGCACAGTCATCACCTTCAACGTCATCGCCCGACTTGATACACCTGTGGATGTGGACTATTACAAGAACGGCGGTATCCTGCCGACAGTGTTGAGGAAGTTGATACGTGAAGCGTAAAACGTGATGCGTGTTTCGCTTCACCTGAACGAGAGATGAGCTATGGAAGCGACCGTTCGAGTTTCGCCTGAAACATACAAGTTATTGCAGAGGCGAGCGCGGGAAGCGCACTCGTCGCCCGAAGTGTTGGCCGAGTCGGCTATTCGCCTGCAACTGGGCAATACGGTTCACATCGAACAGCGGCGCACATCTTTTGGTGTGCAGGCCTATCTGCGCGACACGCGTGTGGCAGTGCGACACGTGGCTGCGTTTCTCAAAGTGGGGCACTCGGCTGAACAAATCATACGCGCCGACTTGCCGCATCTCTCGGCGGCTGCCATTCATGAGGCCATCGCTTATTACTACGATCACCAAGCTGAAGTAGACGCAGAATTGGATGCCAACTCGGAGACGGCAGTCCAACAACAGCTTCGCCAGTCGCTTTCGCCAGAGCAATACGCTAAACTGACTGGACAGGCTGCATGAGCCAGACGCGTTTCCTGCTGGATGAGCACGTGTGGGGTGGCCTAGTCCAAGTCGGGCAACGCATCGGCGCCGACGTGATGCTAGTGCAAAGCCAACTCGCCGAGGGCGCAGACGATGAAGAAGTGCTTGCATTTGCCACAGACCAAAAACGAGTATTGCTTACCAGCAATGCGCAAGATTTTGCGCCAAAAGCCGCCGAGTGGTTTCTGGCCGGGCGAGATCACTGGGGTATTGTTATCGTCCCAGGGCAGACAAATGAGAGCCTGTTGAGCAAGGCGTTGGAGAATATCTTTCGTATCTATTCCGCTGAATCATTCAGGAACACTTTCCGTTTCATCGGCGAGTTTGCATGAGGATGACACTGCCTGGTGCGCCGAGGGTTCTGCGGAAGCTGATGCGTGAGGCGTGATACGTGCAGCATCGCGCCGAATCAGGAGGGCGAGATGGGAACTCAAACGCCAGTGACGCCAACGGTGAGCATGGAAGAACTGGCGCGCATGTTAGAACCACTCATGCGTCGCATTGTGCGTGAAGAACTGATCGAGTTCGCCCGGCACCAACCGCATGTCTTCCACCTCGAACCAGGCTCGCCGCTCTACGAGGATATGGAGGAAATCCTTCGCCGCAAGCAACAGGGCAAGATCAAGCTGCACTCGCCTGCCGAGGTATGGGGTGAGTGAATACGGCGTTGTCTATGAGGAACAATTCCGACTGAACTTGCGCCGTTATGCTTCGGTGCGCGATCAAATACAGCGCCGCGCGGAACGTGTGCTCGCCGACCCGTATGCGAGCACTGAATACTTGGACGACACGAGCGGCAAGCTGGATTTGCGCGGGTGCCGCAGTGCTCGTGTAAACCGCAACTTTCGGATCATCTTTGTCATTTGCAAGGAATGTCGGCATGTGCCGGAATGTCAATACTGTTTCTGCGAAGGACTACCGGACGAAACAGTCGTCTTTTTGACTGTTGGGCCACATGATCGCGCGTATGCACTCAAAGAGCCTGCCGCCGAATGGGAGCATGTGTCGGAGTATGAATGGAACCGAGATTTAACAACTTTGCATGAGGATGACACTGCCTGATGTACCGACGGTTCTGCGGAAGCTGGTGCGCGCGGCATGATATGCGCAGGTCGGACACAGGATATTATGCCGCTCACAGCGGCTACGCCCCGGCAGGACTTAGACCGCTGTGAGCGGTTGAATTAATGATTAGGCGGCTTGTTCGTCATCATTGGCACAGGTGCATAATGACAGATAAAAAGCATGTTGTTTCAACCGCTCAGAAAAACCTGTTGTCGGAGCAAACTATAGACTCTTTGCATGCAGAGTTGGATGTACTTCGTGGAATATACAGCGAAATACGGAGTGAAATACGCAACGATGAAAACAAAGCAATAGACAATATAAATTACTCCTTGGCAGCCGCTGGTGTTACCGTCGCTCTTGGTGGCTTTATCGCGACAACACAACAATACTTTTTGCTTCTCACACTACCCTTTATCTTCTTCATACTTGCATTCATAGCATACAGTCATCATTTGAGTGTCTTTAGGCTAGGCAACTATCTTGCAGAGGTAATTAATCCCCGAATACGCGAAATCATTGAGAAAATTGATTCCGTTCAACATGATTTCGGTTCCTTCAACATGGATTGGGAAACTTACAGACGGCGAATAGACTCGGCTTTCTTGATCAGGCTTCCTGTATCTGCCTCCTATTTCGGATTGCATTTGCTGTTCAGTCTGGCACCTGTGCTATTGTTTTTCTATTACAAACAATCCAACAATCAGCCGCCAAATAACTTGGAAGTATTGCTTCTCACTTTGGATAGTATAGGGTTTTCTGTGCTGCTGATATACTTGATAAGTTTTCGACGCGTTACGCGGAGAAAAAAATGAATTATAGCCAGCATTGAATCTATATCACGCCGCCTAACGCTGGGCCGGAGCCGATGCCCTACGCGCCCACGAGTGGCACTTGGCCCAGTTGTCGTTCTGGTTGTCGGGGGACGCCTTGCCCACACCGCGCGCGCCTCAACCCTGACCGTTGTACCGTTTCAGAGCAAGTCCCTTGAAATATAGGGCAAGCGACCGCGCCGGATGCAAGCTGTGCAAATACTGGAAGATCAACGGCTTTCGCACGGAGCGCAACGGCGGTGAAAAGTTCGGCGACCCTCGCCGTCAAGACATCTGAGGAACAAGCACACGAGTTTAGAAAATAGGAGGCGTTGTATGCCAACTCCAACAGATATCAAACCACTCGAGGATTATCGGCTCTGGATCAAATATTCAGATGGCGTCGAAGGCGTTGTAGATTTATCTGACCTGACAGGACAGGGTGTGTTTGCGCTCTGGAATGACTATGCCGAATTTCAAAAGGCGCATGTCGGCCCCAGCGGTGAAATTGCCTGGGGCGACCAGGTGGATATTTGCCCGGACTCGATTTACCTCAGACTCACCGGCAAACGTCCTGAAGATATTTTCCCCAAGCTGCGAGAGTTGATGCAATATGCCTGAGATCAGCCGGTTCTTTGGCATCGTCATCAAGATGTTCTTTGACGACCACGCTCCACCGCACTTTCACGTCGAATATGACGAGTACAGAGCGGTATTTGAGATTCATGCGCTGGTCATCATCAACGGCTACCTGCCACCACGTGCTCACGGGATGGTCATTGAATGGGCATCTGAGCATCGCGATGAATTGCTTGATTTATGGCAACGCGCAGCCAATCGTCAGCCACTGTACAAGCTGCCGCCACTGAAATAATCCGCGATTAGCCAGGATATATCAAGGGAGGAACTCTATGTTTGACCAAGTCACAGTTCCGACAGACGGAAAGAAAATCGAGATCAAGGACGGCCAGCTCGTTGTGCCGGACAATCCGATCCTGGGCATCATGTGGGGCGATGCCATCGGCCCGGATATTACTCGCGCCTCGCTGCGCATCTGGGATGCGGCGGTGCAAAAGGCTTATGGCGGCAATCGCAAGGTCGCCTGGATGCGGTTGTACGCGGGCGAGGAAGCGATGGCAATGTACAATGATCCTCTGCCGCCCGATACGCTCAAGGCGTGTCAAGAGTTTATTGTATCCATCAAAGGCCCGTTGACCACGCCCGTAGGCGGCGGCTTTCGCAGCCTCAACGTCGGCCTGCGGCAGTTGCTCGACCTTTACGCTTGCGTCCGCCCGGTCAAGTGGTATCCCGGCATCCCCAGCCCTCTGCGCGAGCCGCACAAGGTGGACATTGTCATCTTTCGCGAAAACACAGAAGACGTCTACATGGGCATCGAGTGGCCGAGCGGCAGCCAGGAAGCGGTCAAGGCCATCCAGTTCCTCAACGAGAACCTGGGCACCCAGATCAGCGAGGCGGCGGGCATCGGCATCAAGCCCATTACCGAGTTCGGCACCAAGCGGCTGGTGCGCAAGGCCATCCGCTATGCTCTCGACCATGACCGCAAGAGCGTGGCGTTCATGCACAAGGGCAACATCCAAAAGTACACCGAAGGCGCGTTCATGAAGTGGGGCTATGAGCTGGCCCAGCAGGAATTTGGTGATGTGACGATCACGGAAGCGGAACTCGGCCAGGGCAAGAAGGCCGAGGGCAGGCTTGTCATCAAAGACCGTATTGCCGACATCATGTTCCAACAGATGCTCTTGCGCCCGGACGAGTACGACGTGATCGCTACGCCGAACCTGAACGGCGATTACCTCAGCGATGCGGTGGCGGCGGAAGTGGGCGGCGTGGGCATCGCACCCGGCGCCAACATTGCCGACTATGTCGCCGTTTTTGAAGCGACGCATGGCACGGCGCCCAAGTACGCCAACCTGGATAAAATGAATCCCGGCTCATTATTGCTTTCCGGCGTGATGATGCTAGAATACGTGGGCTGGAAAGAAGCAGCCAGGGCCATCGTGGACGCCTACGTCAAAACCGTGGGCCAAAAGATCGTCACCTACGACTTTGCCCGGCTGATGCAAGGAGCCAAAGAAGTCAAGACCAGCGAATTCGCCAGCGCCGTGATCGGCAATCTGTAGGCCGCTCTCCGCATAGCGGTTTTGCGGCACGGTGGTGCGACATGGACGATGAGAAGAACATAAACGAGCCAACAGCAGCCTATGCGACAACGGCTGATCAGATCGTGAGCAAGCCGATTATACTCGAACGTGGCGGCAAACCCGTGTTAGTGCTGATGCCCTATGAGGAATACCGACGCTTGCAGCGGATCGAGATGGACGCGCGAGCGCGCGAGAAAATCACATCCACGACATCACTCCGTCCCAGGCGAAATACGCTGGATAAAGCTTGGGGATTATTGGCGACAGATCGCGCTGCTCCATCAGACGCAGAAATCGAGCAGTGGTTGGACGAACACCGCACAGAGAAATACGGCTGATGCGCATCTTGTTTGATACCAACATTGTCTTGGATGTCCTGCTCAAACGCGAACCGTGGGCGACAGAGGCCAGAGCAGTCTGGCGAGCCAGCGACGAGGGGCTTATCACTGGACACATCCTGGCGTCTGTGCTCACCGACATCTTCTACATTGCCCACAAGCAAGTCGGACTGGAAGCAGCTCGGGCCGCGATCCACACCTGCCTGGACGCCTTTGAGATTTGTGCCGTTGACCGTCAGACCCTCGAACAGGCCAAGACATTGCCAGGAAAGGATTTTGAGGACAATCTGCAGATTGCTAGCGCTCAAATTGCAGGGCTGGATGGCATCGTGACCCGGAACAAGGCAGACTTTTCAGCCGCCGCTATTCCTGTGTTTACGCCCGCAGAGTTATTGGCGCAACTCGACTCTGCTAATCGGCAACCATAAATCGGCTATCCACAATCGGAAGGAGAATTGCATGTCAACCAACAACCTCGGTCTGACTCTCGAGCAGAGCGTCAGGTATCAAGGGCGCTTGGGCCAGTGGGCGTGGATTTTCCACCGCCTCAGCGGCCTGGCCGTGCTGCTGTTCCTGACCGTCCACATCGTGGATACCTCGTTTGTGTACTTTGCCCCACCGCTGTACGAAGAAGCACTCAAACTCTACAAGTCTGTTCCGTTTGGTATTGGCGAGGTCTTGTTGATGGCGGCCGTGCTGTACCATGCCGCGAACGGCATTCGTGTGGCGCTCGTAGACTTTTTTCCACAGTTGACCACGCGCCAGCGGGAGATGTGGGCCCTGGTGTGGGTGCTCTTTGCCGTCACCTTTATCCCCTCAGCGTATATCATGGTGCGCGGCATTTTGCGTTCCATGGGCATCAACGTTCTTTAGGAGGCGGTGATGGCGACAACAGTTCTCCCCAATCGAGTGACGGTCCACAAGGTCGCGCGGCGCGGTCGCCCGCTCGAAAGCTATGCCTGGCTCTTTATGCGGCTTTCCGGCGTGGCGCTGCTTCTGCTGGCTGTGGGTCACATGGTCATGCAGCACATCCAAAACGATGTCCACGCTGCCAGCCTGGCATGGGTGCTGGATAGCCGGTGGGCGTTTGCATGGATTCGCGTGTGGGATTTTGCCCTGCTGGGCCTGGCGTTCATCCACGGGCTGAACGGCTTTCATACCGTCGTGGTGGACTATGTGCATAACGCAACGGCGATCAAGATCATCCGAGCTTTGATTGTCGTCGTGGGCGGCATCATACTTATCATGGGCGCAGTCGCCATCATCGGCGCGCCGATGCCGGTGCGGTAGGGGCAGACCTCGTGTCTGCCCAATAGGAGCAATCATGCCAGAAGTCATTCACACCTTTGATGCCATCGTCGTCGGCGCGGGCGGCGCGGGACTCATGGCCGCGCTGCAAGCCAGCCGCCAGGTCAAGACGGCGGTCCTTTCCAAGCTGTATCCGACCCGCTCACATACCGGCACGGCGCAGGGCGGCGTAGCCGCGCCGTTGGGCAACATGGAAGAAGATCACTGGGAATGGTACGCTCACGACACGATCAAAGGTGGCGATTACCTGGTAGATCAAGATGCAGCCGAGGTCCTCTGCCGCGAGGCGACCGATGCCGTCGTCGAGCTGGAGCACATGGGTTTGCCGTTCGACCGCACGCCGGATGGCCGGATCGAGCAGCGGCGCTTTGGCGGCCACACGCGTAACTTTGGCGAAGCGCCGGTCATGCGCTCGTGCAAGGCGGCCGACCGCACCGGCCACATGATTTTGCAGACGCTCTATCAGCAGTGCATCCGGCAGAACGTCACGTTCTATGATGAATATCAAGTGCTCGACCTGCTCATTCAAGACGGCACGACACGCGGCGTCGTCGCGGTGAATATCAACGATGGCACGCTGCATGTCTTTCACGCCAAAGCAGTGCTGTGGGCGACGGGCGGCTCGGGACGCATGTTCCGCATCACGTCGAACGCGCACTCGCTTACGGGCGACGGCATGAGCATTGTCTATCGGCGCGGCGTGCCGCTGGAGGACATGGAATTCTTCCAGTTTCATCCCACCGGCATCTACAAGATGGGCATTTTGCTTTCAGAGGCCGCGCGCGGCGAGGGCGGGGTGTTCATCAACGACAAGGGCGAGCGCTTTATGGAGCGCTATGCGCCGACGATGAAAGACCTGGCTTCGCGCGATGTGTGCTCTCGCTGCATGTACCTCGAAGTGCGCGAAGGGCGCGGCATCGGCGGCAAGGATTACTTGCATCTCGACATCCGGCCGGAGACGATCAACAAGTACATGAGCGCGCCCGGCGGCAAGACGGTGACGGCGGAGCAATTGGAGCACGCGCTGCCCGACATTATCGAGATGATGCGCGTCTATATGGGCGTCGAGCCGATGAAGGAAGGCGTGCCGATTCAACCGACGGCGCATTATGCGATGGGCGGCATTCCGACGAACGTCAACGCCGAAGTGGTCATTGATGAAAAGAACAGGGTGCTGACCGGCATGTACGCGGCGGGCGAAGTGGCGTGCGTGTCTGTCCACGGCGCGAATCGTTTGGGGACGAACAGCCTGGTTGACCTGATCGTGTTCGGACGCCGGGGCGGCAAGGTGATGGCCGAGTTTGCCAAGCAAGCCGACTTGCTTTCACTGCCCAAGGATCCAGCCGGTCGCGTGCGCGAAGAACTCGGCCATCTGCAGACACATCAGGGCAAAGAAAAAGCTGCTCATCTGCGCGACGAGATGCAAAAGGCAATGATGGATAACGTCGGCGTGTTCCGCACTGGCCCCATGATTCAGGATGCGCTCAACAAGGTGCGCGAACTCAAGGAACGCTATCACAATATCGCGATAGAAGATCACGGCCAGCGCTTTAACACGGACCTGTACGAAACGTGGGAACTTGGCTCGCTGCTCGACCTGGCTGAAGCGACGGCGGCCTCGGCGCTGGCGCGCGAGGAAAGCCGCGGCGCTCACTATCGCGAAGATTACCCCAAGCGCGACGACGTGAACTGGCTCAAGCACACACTCATCACGCGCAACGCGGACGGCAGCCTCAAGCTGAGCTTCAAGCCCGTCGTCATTACGCAGTGGCAGCCGAAGGAACGCAAGTATTAGTGGATAGTGGATAGTGGATAGTGGATAGTGGATAGTGGATAGTGGTTAGTGGACGGTGATCAGTAGAGGCGGCGTCCATACGCCGCTGCCGGAGGAACTATGCGAGTTCATTTAAAGATTCAGCGGTTCAACCCAGAAAAAGATAGCAAGCCGTGGATGGGCGAGTACGATCTAGAGTTGGAGCCGACCGACCGCGTGCTCGACGCGCTCAACCAGGTGAAATGGTATCAAGACGGGACGCTGGCGTATCGGCGCTCGTGCGCGCACGGCATTTGCGGCAGCGATGCGATGCGGATCAATGGCCGCAATCGGCTGGCGTGCAAGGCGCTCGTCAAGGATGTGGCCCCGGTCATCACCCTCCAGCCGCTCCTGGGGCTGCCGGTCATCAAAGACCTCATCGTGGACATGGAGGGCTTTTTCGCCAAATACAGAAAGGTGATGCCGTACCTGGTCAACAATGACCCGTTGCCTTCTGACGGGCGAGAGCGCTTGCAGAGTGTGGCCGACCGAGAGCGCTTTGACGACACGACCAAGTGTATCCTGTGCGCGGCGTGCACCACGTCGTGTCCCTCGTTCTGGGCCAACGGAGAATACATTGGCCCGGCGGCCATTGTCCAGGCTCACCGTTTCATTTTTGACACGCGCGATCAATTGACCGAAGAGCGTCTGGCGGTGATGAACGACGAGATGGGCGTGTGGCGCTGCCGCACGGCCTTTAACTGCGTGGAAGCCTGCCCGCGCGAGATCAACATTACCAGAGCCATCGGCGAGGTCAAGAACGCACTCGTCACCGGACAGGTGTAATGCGCGGGGGTGATCTGTTTTGATCGCCCCATTTTGCCATGGTCATTCGCATCGTTTCATCAAGTGCAAGCCGGAAGATGTTGACGCCTTCCGGCTTTTGTTGCGCGAGTCCTCTCCTCGCGTTCGCAAATTCCCCGGCTGCCTCTCGCTGCAAATTGTGGCAGACATCGCCGACCCGACAAGCTTTTTCACGCTCAGCACCTGGCGCGACACAGACGCGCTAGAAGCCTATCGCGCCAGTCCGCCCTTTGCCGAAATCTGGCCGCGCATCAAAGTGTTCCTGCGTGAAGCAGCCTGGGCCAGAACGTGTCAAGAGATAGAGGGTCAAGGGGTCTCGCAGAAATGACAATACCCTTTGCGACAAAGAGCCGGATGACGGGACGCTTCGCGTGTCACGTCCGGCCCGAAGGGGAGGAGTGGCGGGGCGGCAGGCGACTGTCGCCCCGACCATAACTTATGTGGCCCAAGGTCCGCAAAGGCTTCATGATGGCTTCTTTGCTCTTGAGTAGAAGAGGCGCCATGTGTCTGGAATACCCCGCTCGGTCTTGTCCTCCAGGACGAGTTCTGTCGCTTGCTTCTTGTACTTGGCAAGGACGTCTGCGTCCATTCGCTCCAAGAAAGCACGGTAACCGTGGGACCAGGCAACTTGCCACCACTCTTCTTCGTCTCTGAAGTAGAACGTCTCTTGGTCTGATGCAACCTCGATGTCGGAAAAGCCTGCCTGGGACAATACCTGACTGATCTCGTCCTCGCTGTTCATCTTCTTCGTTTTAGCGTTGGGCGCCGGCCTGAGGGTGTCCTTGAATGACTCATCAAGAGCATCCCAACGCTTGCTTGCCTTATCCTCAACGTGCTGAAACGTGGAGGCTGCGAATCGCCCTCCTGGCTTCAAGACGCGATGGAAGCCAGCAAGAGCTCGATCCAAGTTAGGCAAAAAGAACAGCAAGAGTCCACACAGGACAGAGTCAAAGGAAGAGTCTGGAAACTCGAGGCACTCGGCATCCATCCTGAGGACACTGGAATTGGCGAGCCCGCGGCGGGAAATATCCTGGCTGATCTCTTGAATCATCCCCTCGGAGATATCAATCCCCACTACTTCGCCGCTTGCGCCCACACTCATTGAAGCTGGGAACAAGACCGCCCCCCTTCCACAGGCCACGTCCAATACCCGTGTTCCCGGTAAGATCCCGGCAAACTCGACCAGCCTTCTGCCAAAGTGGGAGAAGAAGCGGGGGCCGGCTTGATCGTAGGATGCTGATGCGCGGGTGAAGACACCAGACAGATGCTTCTTGAACTCCTCTGTTTCCCTCATCTTGCCTTCTCCATCGCCATGGCTAAACCGCGGGAGAGATGGTGAATGATGCGGAGGCGGGCCACATAACGTTCCGCTTCACCCGCCGCTGCAAGGCTGGCAAGGCTCGCGGGCGGACCCATGACCTGGCCGGCGCGACACGCGTACCTTACGCTGCATAGTAGCGGTCGGTGTGCAAGCGGCTGTTGGGTGGCTCAAGAACGGCTCACCCGCTGCTTGCCCTCCGTGCATTCATGGCTTCTCTGCCCCGCCTGGTGTCGAGAGCAGGTCGAACTGCGACATAGCCAGTCCGAGGAAGAGCACAACCCATACCGCCACTAGATACGACTTGCTCATGTCCAGGTCAAACATGTCGATTACGAGACGCGGGATCCACGTCAACACCGTTGCAGCCGAGGCGATCACGAGAGGCGCTCCGCAAAAGGCGGCGGTAAGGGAACGGGCTCTCAATGGGCTTTGGAATCGGCACCCTAAAGCGAATACGGTGAACAACAATGGCCAGGCGAAGAGATAGCTGAACCCGACCGCGAAGATGGATACCGCCGCACCAATAGCCACGAGAAGTACCGCCAGCCCGGTGGCAGATTCGCCCGGCGTTAGCGCCGCCCGCCTGCTCATGAGACGGCGCCAAAACAGCACCACCGCTGTTGAAGTACAGATGAAGATGAGCTCCATCGCTATCTGGTAGACAAAGGATTGCTCTTCGAAATGCTTGTCCCTTACGACAAGCCGGCTAACCACCAGCCAAAGGATTTGGACAAAGAGCGGAGCCGTTGTTGCGCTCCCTATCAATATGATGGCTCCCTTGACCACACCCAGAGGTCTGACTTGTTTCGAGCGCATACCCAGCCACGTGATCCAGCCCATAAGCAGAGTGGTTACCAGCGCCACCGGGAAGGCCCAACCGCTAGAGTATTGCACAAGCACACTACGGAGAACGTCGAAGTAGATTGGGTTTGGCACCGGCGTGTGCGTGAGATCCGCGTCACTCAGGTAGCGCGCCAGGGCAAGCGCATGGTAGCCCAGATGTTGAATGCTTGCGGGACTTGTATTCTCTACGGTGTCATACGGCGTGTGTGTACGTTTGTCCCAGTAGAGGGCAAATGTGTACCCAGGAAATCCCGCGGGGCGGAAGGCTTGGGTAAAGTCGTCGTAGGACTCGCCATAGACCTGCTCGGCAGAGTTGCCTGCCGCGTACGGATCTCCTGCCCCGTACTGGCGTATGAGCCAACCATTGTTGCTGCTCGTCGCCGTGAGGAGGGCCGGGCCAGCGAGCCCGCCCGCATCAATATTGATCACAAGGCGGACATCAGATACCCATGGGTGTGTATTGATGAACGCTGCTGCTCCAGCGCAGCATTGCTCTTCCTGCGCCGAGAAGAGCAGGATGACGGAGTTGTGCATAGGCTTCCCAAGTTGGAGGGCGCGCACCGTCTCCAGCAACACGGCCACGCCGGCCGCGTCATCAGCGGCACCGGGTGAAGTCGCTTCGCTGTCAAGGTGCGCGACCAGGAGAATCGCAGCCCTTGTGTTCGCGCCCGGTATCCTCGCAACAATGTTGCTGGCGGCAGGCTCTTGTTGAGCATCCATCCCTAACTGATCCTCGCTTCCCAGTTCGAGCCCCAATGCTTTGAGTTCGCCGACAACATAAGCACGAGCCTGTGCAAACGATGCTGAGCCAAAGGGCCGCGGTTCTCGGGCGAGGGCCCGGATGTGCATCAGGGCCCGCTCGGCCGAGAACTCGCTCGGGGGTGCGCTAGCGGGGATTGCGGGAGGCGGTAGGGTTTGCACGACGGCGAGCAACCCAAGGAAAATGATTCCCGTGAAGTAGAACAAGCAGAGTAATCTAGTCACCATTTCTAGAGTCCCTTGTTTGGTTCTGTAAAATGACGACAGACCGTCATGATCTTCCCATCAAAAACTCACACTATGCATTGAATACAATGGTTGGGTCTCATACACCAGAAAGTGCCCCCGCTATTGTGCGAAACCAGTATCACGCCAATACTACGAGCCGCCCAACAAAAAGTCGGCTGCATATTTAAGGTATATTCCTCCCGTCAGAATGTTCAGCCTTTTCACCCTGTGGGGCGGAATAGACTGTAACCGTTGTGTGGACACTTGTATAGACCGGAAGCAATCGCCTGCCAAAAAACAAGAAACAAGCCAGGCCCGCTCAGTGCGGGCCTGGCTTGTTTGTGAGAGCATCAGAGTACCGGCAAAGTTGACATCGCAACGTTAGGTGTGACAAAATCTATAGACCATGCGTTCTAAATCCAAGCTGTTTTTGCCTCTTGCCAGCCGAGATTTTGTCACACCAGCAGTTCAAATGTCGCTTTTGCTTGGAGTCTGAGCATAGCTACGTGCCGGGCAGATGGTATATCCAACTTGGCGCCCAGAATGCGCCATGCCCCAACCACCGCAGGATGATAGAAACCACCAGGATGGCGACTCCCAGGCCAATGAACAAGTAGTCGCGCCGTTCATAGCGCAGTTCCCGCAGCCAGGTGCGCGGACGCACCCCAAAGGCGCGCAGATCCATGGCGTCAATCACTTCTTCTCCAGTGAGAATGGATTGCATGGTGACGGGCACGATCAACGGAGCCAGGCGGCGTATGCGGCTGAAGAGGCCGCCCCTCAGGCTTTCCATCTCATAGCCGCGAGCGCGCTGCGCGTCCACGGTGATGGCAAAATCCCGTCCCAGCGTCGGGATGAACCGGAAGGCCAGGTCCATCGTGAACGATGCTTTGTCGGGCAGACCCATCCGCCGAAAGCTGACGCCATAGACGGATGGGTCTATCGTGTAAGGGAGGGGAAGAGCCAGGATCGCCATCGTGAACATGCGCATCATCTGCGTGATGGCAAAAAAGACCCTCATCGCGGTGATGGTGATGTGAATGTTCCATCTGGCAATGGTGAGCGAGGGAGTCTGGATAAGCACCGGAGAGGTGTCCTGGAGCACAGCCATCGGCCCGCCCCGACCGGAAAGCAGGCCATTGACGCCGACGATGACGACGATGAAGATGAAAAAGAATATCCAGGCCCGCCGGATGTCCTGCCATTCGATGCGCGCCAGGAGATAGAGAACGACGGACAGGACGAACAGCGGAAACAGCAGGCGGATGTCCCAAATCTGGGCGATGGCGAACGAGGCGAACAGGCAAGCCAGAAAGATCAGCCTGGCGCGTGGGTCAAGCCTCTGAATGATTGTATTGCGCGGCCGATACTTCCAGGCTACGAGCATTTATCTGCCTCGCCTCGAAACCACTGCCTGATAAGCCACCATCAGGATGGGCAGCAGGATGACCGTTATGATCGTATTGCCGATGCTGGCCGGCACCCAGTAGCCTCCGATGGCGGTGGCCCAGTCAATCCCGCCGGTGAGCTTTTCCATCACGGAGGCAAACAACATGCCGACAAGAATGCCGACGATGCCAAAGCCGACGGCGATGCTAATGTCCTTCGGCTTGCGATAATCCCGGATCATTTGCATGGCAAGGCCGGGGATAAGCCCCATGATGCCGTTGCCGACATCCCAGTGCCACCAGAACCCAAAGCCGCTGATGGCGTCACCCAGGATATTGCCGACCAGCCCGGCAATCAATCCAACCCAGGGGCCAAAAGCGACACCGAAGAAAATCATCACCGCTACCGCCGGGCGGAAAGTGATATTCCCTGCCGCAGGCAGCGGAAAGATATTGGTGAGCCACGATAGGACGCCATACAGCGCTGCCCCGATGGCGCCATAGACCACCTGTCGAGTTTTGAATTCCCAGAGCTTGTTGTCGTTCATTGCATCTCTCCTTTTGGTTTGACTTGATTGAGTGGATAGATAGGCTTGACCCATATGTTTAACCCGATTGCGGGCAGAAGGTTGCTGTCTTGCCGGTTCCACCCTTGCAAAGGTTGGTGGAAACCTTCGCAAGGGTTAGTTGTCCTCGACAAAAGCCGCCAATGCGTCGGCTGGCATGAAATGCCGCGTCTTGGGATAGAGCGCGCAGTTCAAATGGAGCAACGAGGTTGGTCGAACGCGATAGCGCATCAGCAAATCAAAATCTTGCAGCACCTCCTCCGGGGAGCCGTCGGCGACAATACGTCCCTCCCCAACCAAAATGACCCGGTTGGCATACGTGACCGCCAGGTCCAGGTCGTGGGTGATGAACAGTGTGGCGGCAAAACTGGCGGTGAGGAGCGATTTTCCGCCCTCGGCCGCCACGCCGCACAGCGTTTCCATGAAACGGGTGTAATTGGCATAGTCCTGCCCGGCCGTCGGCTCGTCCATAATCAAGATTTTCGAGCGCATGGCCAACACCGCGGCAATCGTCGTGCGTTTCTGCTGGCCGAACGACAGGCCAAGCGGCGGGTAATCCTCCAAGCCGGTGAGATTGACCGCGAGGATACTCTCGGCCACGTTCCGCTTGATATCTTCAGGTGAATACTGCAAGTTGCTGGGGCCAAAGGCTAATTCCTCACGCACCGTCGGCGCGAACAGCATGTGGGTTGGGCTTTGAAAGACATAGCCGACCGACCTGGCGGTTTGGGCTACGGTCATCTGGCAGGTGTCTTTGCCCTCGATCAGCACCCGCCCCTTGGTCGGCTTGAGCAGCCCGATGGTGTGCTTGACCAGGGTGGACTTGCCAGCCCCATTCGGCCCCAAGACGGCGATCAGATCACCTCGCCGGATTTCCAGGTTGACGTCATGCAGAACCGTCGGGCCGTCGCCGTAGGCAAATGAGACATTTTCCATCCTCACCAGCGGCGGCTCGCCGGACGGCAAAGGCGCCGGGCGATGGATGGCTCTGGGGGTCTCGCCGGACTGTCGAACACGCTCCACCACCCATTGGGCCGGGAGTTTGACCTGGTGGTGGTCAATCTGTGTGGGAAGGGTGGTCACCGGTCCCAGGTAGCGCACCTCTCCCTCTGACATGTACAGCAGCCGGTCGGGGCGGGCCTGCAAGGCGTCCTCCACCCGGTGTTCGATCAATACAATCGTCGTGCCCTCGTCGGCCAGCCGGCGGAAAATGGCGAGCGCCTCGTAGGCCGAAGCCGGATCGAGCGAAGCCAGCGGCTCGTCCAGCAGCAATATCGAAGGGCGCATGGCGAGCAAACCGGCCAAGGCTACTTTTTGTTTTTCGCCGCCAGAAAGTGTGAACGTATCGCGGTGACGCAGGTGTTCCATGTTCAGACGTTTCATCACCTGGTCAATGCGCTCGCGGATTTCCTCGCGCGGCAGCCCCAGGTTTTCCGGGCCGAAGGCGATCTCGGCAAGCACGTTCGAGGCGACGATCTGGCGTTCAGGGTCTTGGAGCAGGGTGCCGATCACCTGCGAGATCTCGACCAGCGACATCTGGGAGACCGGGTTTCCGTGAAGCAGCACCGAGCCGGTGATCTCACCTTTGTAGCTGCGCGGGATGAGGCCGTTGATGCAACGGGCCACGGTGGTTTTGCCACAGCCGCTCGAACCGGCCATCAGCAGCAATTCGCCAGGTTTAAGTTGGAACGATACCTCGCGGATAGCCAGCTCGGGGCGGCTGTGGTAGCGGAAAGAGAGATTCTCGACGATCAGAGCGTCATCCGTCATGGGACAAGTCACCTGGAACGGTTGTGTGATTTTGACTCAGCCTCTCTGCTGCGCTGCCATTAGATTATACTCGCCTCTGCTTGTCTGCACAATCACCGGATTCTTATCGTCGGCAGACCCCTTACGGCACCTGGCCCGGCGTAGGCGGAAACCGGTCGCGGAAATCTAGTGCGCAATTGTTTGTATCCTGGTTAGCCGGGAAGCGTTCGAGCGAGTGCGTGTACAGATTCACGCCTGGATGCGCTATCACGCCGGGGTGGCTGGCATCGCCATAGACGACCACATCCAACGGGACATCGCCTGGCCCCAGCAAGAGCACCTGATCGCCATGACCGGCGAGCCACCAGTCACCTGTTCCCCAACCTGGATACTTGTTCATCACCGGCACATTGCCCCCGCAGGTCGGGCACATCTGCAAGTTGGCTTGCGGCACCTGCGTCGCGTCGAAGGCGATCACCATCACGCCGCGCGGACCCAGCACCGTGCCAGCCGGGAAGCGATACATCCCCTCGAACTTGTCCGGCGATTCCGCGTCACCGATTTTGTAATCGGAAAGATCAATGTTCCTCAGGGTGGGATTATAGATCTCGACCCATTGTTTTGTCACCGTGCTGGAGTAGTACACTTCGCTGATCAGCCCATAATCGGCGGGTGGTGAGGGTGGTGCATAGTTCTGCATGACAATAGGCAAGTAAACGCGATACCAGTCCGAGTCGAACATGCGCCGCAAGTAAGCGTAGGCCGCGTCGGATTGGACCTGGAGCGCCACCTCACGGTTGCCCTTGGCGGCCAGCTCGCCGTGATTCAGGCTGCCCACGTGCACATAGCCGCGCCCGCTGATAAAAGCTAGCACCATCTTGTTGTGGATGCCGGACGCGGTCGGATTGCCGGTGCGAGCGTGGAGATTGGCGCGCAACGTTTCGCTCACGGCACGCAGGCTTTCGATGTAAGCGACCGTGGCGGCATTATCACCATCGTCATAGTAGCTGTCAAGCAAGAGGCGCACACGCGCTCCGCGCGACGCTGCCGCGATCAACGCTTCGAGGTACACGTTGGGATCAGTGGACGGTGTGCCCGAAGCTGGCCCCCAATGCGGCGGCTCTTGCAGTTGCTCGACGGCCATCTCATCGCGGGGACCGGCCCGCCCGATCAACCCCAATAGACTGTCGCTTTGGCGCAGGCTGTTTTCGGGCGATTGGATCACTTCGAATGGAAAGGTGCCGGAGAGAACCACCGGTTGCGGGAACAGCACGGTATATGTTGTGCCGCCGGTGACGGTGATCGGCGCAAAGCCCACGGGCGGTGGGCCATATAGGGTATCGCTGCTGGACCAGCGGACCAGATCGCGAAAGCGCCCGGGGTCAAAATCGGCGGACCAGATTTTGCGAGCGGCTTGCACTACGCCGGGCGCATCGGTGACCAGTACCACGCCGCGCTCGCCGGCCGTTCCATCGGACTTGTCATCGTTGGGCAGGCTGCGTGGGCTGAGATTTTCAGAACCGATGGCGGCCAGCCGGTCGTCGGCCACGATGACTTTGGCGTGTTGGTTGCTGTAGCGGTCATAGACTTTGGGCGCGCGCCCCGTATCATTGAACATGAACCAGCAGGCTCCACCGGCCTCTTCTACTTGCTGGCATGACCACTTTTCTTGGTCGGTCAAGCCTCCGGCCGGCTCGCCTTCCAGCAGCAGTGTTACCGACACGCCGGCCCTGGCTCGCGCTCCAAGCAATTCCGCCAGTGCCGCGTTTTCAAAAGAGTAAACTTCTATCGTCAGTGTTTGCTGGGCAGACGCGATCACCTGCGAGATGACTTGAAACGCATTGTCCGGCGCGATGCCAACCGTCAGCCGTGCCGTCTCGGTGATCTGGACGGTGCGATAGAATCGTTCCAGGTTCCAGCCGGGATAGCGAACGCGCCGCCCGGTGATGGGGTCGGCCCGGTCTTGCGCCCAATCTGCCGAGGTGTCCGTGTCGCCTGGCAGGCCGGTGGCTTTATCCAGTTTGCGGTAGAGGATTTGTCCTTCGCGGGCAAAGGCGGTCGTCGGCGTGTAGGGCTGCACGGCGGCGCTGTCCCACCCGCCGCCGGGCATCGTCGTGGCTGAGCCGTATAGCAGCCGGTCGCGCAATGCGCCGGAGGCATCGGCCAGTTTGATATCGGCGCCACTGTCATTCGGCAGACTCAGCCAGGTTCCAGTCAGAGAGAGCACGCTACCTGTCGGGACCCTGGCAAAATCGGGCCACTCGCCAAACATGGCGTAAAATGCATCGGCATGGTTGGTTGCCCAGGTCCGTTGCCCCGGCGCGAGGTCGAAAGCGGGAAAGGTCACGGCTCCGGTCGAATTGCCTTCGGACAATCGCCAGTTCATCAGCGAAACAGTGAATGCTTCCACGTTGGTCAACTGTATCGCTTCGTCGTTGTAGCTATTGTAGCCATGGTAATGCACGGCGCTGATGAGGACCCCGGGCCGGGCGGGCGGCGGGGACGTCGTCGTGACGAGCGTAGTCGCATACGCGGAATTGTTCACCGTGACCGTCTCGCTGGAGACGGTCGTGAGGGTGACCCTGTTCGTGAGCCAGCCTGAAACATCCTGCGCAGTCGTCACTATGACTGTCAAACTGATCGGCTGGCCGCCGGCTGGCAGGGCGCCCAGCGTCCACACGAGCGTGCCGTTGACGGGCTGCGCGGGTGTGCCCGCTGCCGAAACAAACGTCGCGCTTAACGGCAGCGTGTCCGTCAGGCGCACACCTGGCGCCTCTATCTGTCCGGGGTTGCTGATGGTGATCAAGTAGGCGATCTCGCTTCCGGCAGTCGCCGTGGCCGGCGCGGATTTGGACACACTGACGTCGGCGGACGGTGGCACGACCTGGGTGGTGGCAGTGGCGAGGTCGTCGGCTGGATAATAATCCACCACTTCTGACGTGATAAAGGCGGTGCTCGTCAGCAGCCCGGTAAAATCTGTTGCCGGCGTAACCGTAAAGGTCAAGCTGAGATTGCCGCTGGCGGTGAGCAGTGTGCCGACTTGCCACACGAGGTTCTGACCGACTTGTGTGAATGTATAGGGCGATGTTTGGATCACAGATATTGGGCTGAACGAGAGTGTGTCGGTAATGATCGCGCCTTTGACATTCAATTTCCCGGCATTGCTAAAGATCAACGTGTATTGGATCGCTCGGTTCATGAGCGATGTGCTTGGCGCAAGTTGAGTGATGCCCAGGTTGGCCGATGTGGCCGAGTTATGTGACCTGGGCGTGCCGTTGACGAGGTTGCCATTTGCATCGTGGCCGTTGCGGATCACACCATCGTTGCTGGCCCAGTTACCGTCTGTGTCTGGAGCGAGTGGATCAACGCGCTCCATGCTGTAATAGTTGGGGCCAGCACTCCCGGCCGGCCAAGTGCCGCCATTGCCATTTGCTGTATCCACGGGGATGCCAGTGTTATCTCGCAGAACCAAGAAATCTGGCGTCGGCGGGTTGAGCAAGGCGTTGCTAAAAATCTGGTCAGCAAGAATGTCACTGATAGTATTGTCGTCACTGCGTTCCAGCATAAAGTATCCATGAGCCGGAACGACGCCAACCAAAACAATGTTGATACTGCCAGTGTTGGTCAAAGTCCAGCCAGTCAAAGTGATGGGAAAAGCTGTATTGTTTTTCAGTTCGATCCATTCATCGGCAGTTGTGGAAACCGATGTGCCTGCCCACGCCACCTCGTTGATGACGATATCCAGCGGCGCGGCAGACGTGAGAAGAGCGGCGGAGCTGATGGCGGGTGAGCTGTGCTGGAGGAGCGCCAAGAGGATGAATAGCCAAAACGCGGCCAGCGACATGGCGGCAAACAAGCGTGGTTTCATCGTATGCCTCAATTTCCAATTCAACCCTCTGGAACCCAGGCGCGCGGGCTGCTCAAGGGCCGGCGGTGGACGTCATCAACCTTTAGACTTCCGTTTCCTGCGCTTCCGCCACCAAGTCGGCTTGACGCAACGTTTCGACAGGGCGCGGCTTTTCCCGTTGTCGCCGGGCGACGTACGCTGCTACGAGTGCCACTGCTGGAAGCATGACGACGCCGAGGAGATAGGGCATGGCCGGGAGGTGTGGCGCACCTGCAAAGCGATCCAGGTTGAACAACGTCAGCGCGCACGATGTCCAGACCGTAAGAAAATTCGGGATGGCGTCGCCGCTGCGGATGAGGTTCAAGCCGGGCGCACGCACGCGTGTGAACGGCCAAAGCAAATTGCTGCCCATCGCGCCGAGCTGGTCTTCCAGCACATGGGCGGCATAGCCCAGCGCCGCAGCCGTCCCGGCCAGCCAGCCCCACAGCAGTCCGGCCATCAGGCCAAGGCCCAGAGCCATCGTCAGGCTGTGCGACCACGCGCGGTGCCATGGCAGGAAGGTGACAGAGATCGAATCGCCCTTTCGCTCAAAGCGAAACGATGGGCCGCTAAAAATGTCCACCGTGGTTTCGGCGTCGTAGGTATAGTTCAACGGCGCGGACGTTTTCGCCCGCGCTTGTGCAGAAGAAAAAGCTGCGCCGACCGGGGCTTGAGACGTGGTGACGACCGGGCCGATGCGGACGGCGATTTCGCGGCCCGGCGTGTCAAAGCGAACCGTGTATTGACGCCAGGCGTCCACGCCGAGCCGGACGGTGTGAAGCTGCACGGTGCGCGGGCGGTCTGTCTGGAAAGCCGCGTCAGCACTTGCGGCGAGGCGGTCGGCAATGATCTGGGCGTTCGGCTGCGAGCCGGGGTCAATCGTGTCGTCGGGCCGTTCCAGGAATCGCGCGAACTTGAAGTCGAGTGTGTCCGGCAAAAGCGCGCACGCGCCCGCCAGCGTCAGCAGCCACGCGCCCTGCGCCGATTGCGCCACCGCCGCAGGAATGAATGACGCGGCGGCGATGCCGGAGAGAAAATGCGCGATGCCTTTCATGGTCACCTGCGCTTTGTCGAGCTTTTGGCCTTCTTGCCCCGGCCCTTGCGCCATTCCTGGACGCGCTCGTAAACCCACGGGATGCTCAACCCCGATCCCAGCACGCCGCTGATCACCGTAAAGAGGCTGATCTGCCCCGTCGTGAGCCACGGCTTTTCGACGACGACCTGAAGCCGCGAGCGCCAAATAGGCTGCTCGATGGTTTGCCCGGTGTCCCGGCGCTTCCATTTGACCTCGATGGTCGCGTTCATAATTTGCTCGCCTGGAATTTTGGGAATGATGTTCCATTCCCAGGTCACGCGTGATTGCCCGACCCACTGATATTCTTCCGCCGTAGCCAGCTCGATATCAAAAGCTGTCCCGGCCAATCGCGCGATGACAAAAGTGTCGTATTCGGAACCATATGCCCCTCCGAGGGGGGTCCCCGGCGTGCTGAAGGGAAAGGGGGTATCGGCCACGGCCGTGTGGCCCGGCACCTCGATAGTGGGAATCAGCTTCCCGGATTGGTTGACCAACGAAATGCGAATCGAATCCGAGCGGTCAAGTCCCATACGGGACGGCCATTCCGCTTCGACGGCTAAGGTCGGCGCGGGTGATGGAGTCGGGCGCGGCATTTCGGTCGCCGTTGGCAGCGGCGCGGGTAGTGCAGTGGGCGAGGGCGTTTGGGTCGGCGCCGGGGGAGTGATGGTGGGCAGACTGGTTGGGCTGGGGGTCAGGCTTGATTCTAGAGTTTCAAACTTGAGTGTCTGCCCTACGTAGATGGCATTGGGATTGACATCGTTGGCTTGTACGATCGTTTGCACCGTAACGCCGTAACGCCGGGCGATACTGAACAGAGTGTCGCCAGGTCTGACGACGTAAACGATGGCCTGAGGCTCACTCGTCGGCGGGGGGACAGGTGTGCTCGTGTTCGTCGGCCTGGGCGTGCGGGTCGGTGTGGGCGTAGGTGTTGTGGTCGGCGTCTGTGTTGGCGCCCGCGTCGGCGGCGTCAGGCCTTCTGCGGTGGCGCTGGCCGCCATCATCTGGGTGGGTGTTCGAGTGGCGAGGGTCGCACCCCCGGCGAGCGCTACCACCAAGAGAACGATACCGATGGTGAATAATGTCCGAGTGAGCATGTGTCCTCCCTTGCCCTGTCAATTGTCCACATTATATCAGACCCAGCCAGTGCGCGACACTGGCGCCCACACCCGCCATGTTCAGCGTGATCGGCACGAGCAGCACGCCCATGCAGTTCATCTTGCGGCAGCCAAACGCGACGGGAATCAGCCCGATGCCAGTGGCGGCCAATGCGGCGAGCAATCCACCCGTTCCCGTCAATGCCAGCACGAGTATCACCAGCAGGGCCAGCGTCGCCGCCGAAATCCAGTGATAGTCCACGCGCCCGACAAGCGAGATCGCCGCGCGGCTAAGCCCAAGCAGCAGAAAGAACGATACCGCGCCCGCGCACGCCACTGCGGCGACGGCGGTAAAGTAAACCTGTGGTGTTCCTGGCGCATAGATCGTCGAAAGCATCCACGCCATCCCCCCGCGCGTCAACCCCAGGCCCGGCACAAAGAACAGCAAAAAGCCGCCCACGTAATAGACCGCTTTCGATGCGCCTTGCGAGAGGATGAACAGCCGGTCGTCGCGTTGAGCCGTGGCGTGCCCGGCCAATAGCCCGCCGATGCCGCCTGTGACGACGGGAAAGAATGCCGCGAACCCGCCGCCCAGCAATCCCGCAAAAACCCCACGCGCCAAGAGTGAGGGTGTCAGGTCCAACGATGCGCCGATGTGCTGCTCCGGCACTTGTGTCCGGGCGACAAGGTTTTGAATCACGCCGGGGATGGCAAACAAGCCGACGAACGCGGGCAAAAGATTCTGAAACGCCACCTCGTTTGGCACGACGCTGCGATAGATCAACACAAAGCCGAGCAAGCCAGAGAGCGCGAACGTCAGCAAGCCCGCGCCCAATCCCGTCCACGCTTCGGCCAGGCGGCCCAGCGGCGTTCGGGCGCGATCGCCGCCTTTGGGCCATTCGGACATTAGCATAAAGGCAATGATCGCCGACAGTATCCAGCCCAGGTGAGGCGAAACGATAGCGTGCAGTGTTGGAAAAACTGACGACGCCAGTGGACTGAACGCGACGACGGCGATCAGTCCGCCCAACCCGCCCACGCCTGTGAGCGCGGCTGCTTCGTAGCCGCGTCCCAGCATCAGGTATTTTTGTCCCGGCAACACGACGAACGCCGTCGAGTCATCCGGCGCGGAAAAGAAAATGGACGGCACGGTGTTGAGCGTGGCATAGCCTGTCACCATGCCGAGCAGAAACATGGCCAGCGCCTCGCCGGATGGAATCACGCCGGCCAGCCGCGCGCTCGCCAGGACGGCCAGCCCGGCCACGTTATACACGTGCAGCGCGGGCACACACGCCAACAGAGAAGCGAGCGTTGCGCCGAGAAGGGCATAAGCCAACAGGATCAGAGTGTTCATGTGGTAAGCCGCAGGTCGCATGACGCAATCACATCACGGACTCGTCTGAACATCACTTGCGGATTTAGGCGCGACCTCAATCTCTCCATCAAACACATCCACCGTTCCAGTGACGCTCATTTGTGTGTCCTTTGTCAGCCTGGTGAGGTCGGGTGCTTTATCGAGCACCTCCTGCCACAGCAACAAGATGACTCGGCCTGTTCCGTCGTCGAGCCGATATTTCATGCCTTTGGAAAATGGGATCACCGCGACGATTTTCCCGCGCACGCTGACGAGCCTGCCCTTATCACCCGCTGCGATCTGGCCCATCGGTGTAAAGGTAATGGCGCGCGTTGGCGTGGGCGCAGGAGTGGTTGTGGGGCCGGGCGTTGGCAGTGGCGCGGCGACGGCGATGAGTGACACATCCGCATCGAGTTCCGGCGTGATTTCGACCGCGCCGCGATAGAGTGACACCTCACCCTGCACGGCAACCTGCGCTCCCTCGGCCAATTGAAGCGTAGGCGAGAGCACCGCGTAAAGGTCGCGCCACAGCACCACGTCCGCGCGGCCCGTGCCGTCGTCGAGCGTGAGCTTGACACCCGCGCTGAACGGGCTGACCTTGGCGACCGTCCCGCGCACGGCGGCCCATTGACCGGCACGCGCCGCGAGTTCGGCCATGCGCGCAGACGCGGCAATCTGCATCGAATCGGCCGAGGCGCGCAGCTCGTCGGCGCGGGCGAGCGTGATTTGCGGTGTGTCCTTGTAGAGCGTCACCACGCCATTGACTTGTACGCTTTGACCCGGCTGCAATTTGACCGCCGGGCCGTAAAGCTGTGTGATCACTTCCGGCACAGCCACGTCAATCTCACCGGTCGAGTCGCGCAGTGTGATGAGGGTCAAGCCCTTGTAAGGCAAGCGCACGGCGCGCACTTGTCCGCGCACCGTCACGGCGCGCAGGGCGCAGGCCTGGTCAATCTGACCGATGTCCATCGGCACGGCCGGCGCGCGTTGGACGCGGGCCGCATAGGGCGAGTTGAGCGTGAGCGACGCGCTGTCCGGGCGGACACGCAGTGTTCCTTCCATCGTCACGCGGTCGCCGATGCCCGGCACCTGGCCCAATCTCATCAGGTCTTGCGTCGTCGAGCGATACGAGCTCACCAACAATTCACCCGTGTCGTCCGCAATCCAAAAGCTCAAATAACCGCTGTCGGGGTCCAGGCTGGGCGCGCGCGTCACCTGGCCTTGTACGCGCACATAAGCGAAATTCATCGTCGCCTGCGCCTGGCCAATTTTGAGAGTGGGGATAGGCGAGTGAGTGGCAAACCACCACAAGAGGCTGAGGCCGAGTGCGGCCAATCCCAGCGCGATGAACCTCATCGCACGAATCGTCATGCGGCGCGAGAGGCGCGCGCCGCAGAGGGGACAGGTGTCTGTGTAAGGGGCAAAATATCGGCCGCAACTTGCGCAAGTCGCCATGGGGGGCCTCCTGCCAAAAGCCGGTGACACCAAACACCCAGAGTATAGCATATCTCTAGCTATTTGCGCCAGTGCGGCGGCGCGTTACCGAACCTGCCGGTTGAGTCAGCCTGGCAGGTCGAGCCTTATCTGAATAACGTAACGTCATTATCGTGTGTGATGTCACATCACAAACGAATTAAAGTATTGTAGCCTTAGGGGAAGGTTGTTGTGGAGGTAAATCATGCCAGAAGTTGTAGAGTCGTCGGTCAAATCCCCGGCAGTGACAGACGCGCCAGCGCGCCCGGCCGCCCGCAAAGGCCCGCGCGGCCAGGTGGTGATCTTTGGAACGTGGTGCAAGGGTTGTGGGCTGTGCGCCGAGTTTTGCCCGACGGGCGTGCTGGGCCTGGATCGCGACAGCCGCCCGATGGTCATCGCGCCGGAAAAATGCACCGCCTGTCACTGGTGCGATACGCACTGCCCTGACCTGGCCATCGTCGTCAAGCGTATCGAGGGAGTATAGGGGGTAGAGTTGACGGTCAAACTGATGCAAGGCAACGAGGCCGTCGCCTGGGGGGCGCTGGCGGCGGACTGCAAGTTCTATGCGGGCTACCCCATCACGCCGTCCACCGAAATCGCCGAGATGCTCTCGCGCGAGCTGCCCAAGGTCGGCGGCAAGTTTATCCAGATGGAAGACGAAATTGCGAGTTTGGCTGCGTGCATTGGGGCGTCGGTGGGCGGGCTGAAGGCGATGACCGCCACGAGCGGCCCCGGCTTTTCGCTGATGCAGGAGCACATCGGCTACGCCGCGATGACCGAAGTGCCGTGCGTCGTCGTGGACGTGCAGCGGCTCGGCCCCAGCACGGGCCAGCCCACCAGTCCCTCGCAGGGCGACGTGATGCAGGCGCGCTGGGGCACGCACGGCGACCATCCCATCATCGCGCTCAGCCCCACGTCCGTCCGCCAGGCGTTCGACCTCACTGTGACGGCGTTCAACTTTTCCGAAAAGTATCGCACGCCCGTCATCCTGCTGCTCGACGAAGTCGTCGGCCACATGCGCGAGAAAACCGAGCTGCCCGATCCGGAAAGCGTAGAGCGAGTGGAGCGTGTGACGACGAGCGTCCCGCCTGAATGGTACAAGCCTTATGGCGATTCGCCCAGCGACGTTCCGCCGATGTCCAACTTTGGCGCGGGCTATCGCTATCACGTCACCGGGCTGCTGCACGACGTGGCCGGTTATCCCACTCAGCGGATTGACGAGATTGACCCGTGGATCGAGCGGGTGCATCGCAAGATCGAGCGCAACGTGGGCGACATTGTGATGGTAGAAGAGGATCACGCGGCTGCCCATACCGTAGTTGTGACTTTTGGCGCATCGGCGCGCAGCGCGCGGCACGCCGTCAAGCTGGCACGCCAGCGGCGCTGCAAAGTCGGCCTGGTGACGTTGTTGACGATTTGGCCTTTTGCCGAAGACGTGATTGCCCGCGTCTCGCGCAGCGCCCGCCGCATCATCGTGCCGGAGATGAACCTGGGGCAGTTGGCGCTGGAAGTGGAGCGCGTGGCAGGGCGCCACAAGGTGGTGCGCGTCAACCGCGCCAACGGCGAGATGGTGACGCCGCAGATGATTTTGGATGCGATTGAAGGCAAGTAACAGGGCGCAGGTCGCAGGGCGCAGGTCGCAGGGCGCAGATTTAGCGCAGGAGAGCCAAGTGGCTGGACGCGGTTATGAGGATGCTGAAATCTACAAGCTGGCCAAGAAGCTGGCGGTAGAGATTCACAAGATGACGCTGACCGAACTGCCCAAGTATGAGATGTTTGCCGAAGGCGATCAGATTCGTCGCTCGTCCAAGTCCATCGTTGCCAATTTTGTGGAAGGCTATGGGCGGCGGCGCTATCCGCCCGATCATGTTCGTTTTCTGACCTATGCAGTTTCGACGTGCGACGAGACCAAAGCGCACCTCGAGCTGCTTCACGAGACCGAGTGTCTCAAGGTTGACCACTTTCAATACTTTTATGCCGAATACCGCAAGTTGGGCGGTATGCTGTACAACTATCGCGAGGCTGCCATCAAAGGCGCAATCAAGGAAGATTGACCTGCGTCTTGCGACCTGTGACCTGTGACCTGTGACCTGCGACCTGTGACCTGTGACATGTGACATGGAGTTGAAATGCCACAAGAAGAACATTCAGCTTACAGTTATCTTAGACAAACCAAAAAATTCCCCAACGTCTGGTGCAGCGGGTGCGGCATCGGCGTGGTGATGGGCGCGCTCATCCGCGCCGTGGATCGGATGGGCCTGGCCAAGGACGATGTCGCCGTCGTGTCCGGCATCGGCTGCACGGGGCGCATGCCCGTGTACCTCGATTTCAACACGATGCACACCACGCACGGTCGAGCGCTGGCCTTTGCCACAGGCCTCAAGCTCGCTCAACCCAAACTCAAAGTGATCGTGGTGATGGGCGATGGCGACGCGCTGGCTATCGGCGGCAATCACTTTATCCATGCTGCGCGCCGCAACATTGACCTCACGGCGATCATTGTCAACAACTCGGTCTATGGCATGACGGGCGGGCAATACAGTCCCACGACGCCGCTCGACCTGCGGGCGACGACCGCGCCCTATGGCAACATCGAGCCGCCGTTTCCGGTGTGTGATCTGGCGATGGCGGCGGGGGCATCGTTCGTCGCGCGCAGCACAGTCTATCACGCGGTCGAGCTGGATCGCTACATCGAGCAGGCGATTCGCAAGAACGGCTTTAGCCTGGTGGAGGCGGTGAGCTATTGCCACACGACCCTCGGCCGCATCAACAAGCTCGGCACCGCCGTGGAGATGATGCGCCAGCTCAAGGATAACAGCATCACGCGTGCTGCTGCCGACAAGCTGGCGCCTGAAGAGCGCGGCGGAAAAACTATTCGCGGCGTTGTATGCGACCTGGACAAGCCTGAATACACCGCGCTGTACGATCAGGTCATCGAGCGCGCCAGGGCAGGCGCGCACGGCAAGCCGCGCACGGCAGGAGGCCTCTAGTGGCGGACAAGAATGGACGCGGCGCGAGCCGCACGGAAATCCGATTGGCCGGCGAGGGTGGACAGGGCATGATTCTGGCCGGCATCGTCCTGGCCGAGGCGGCGGCGATTTACGACGGCAAGAACGCCATCCAGACGCAGAGTTATGGGCCAGAAGCGCGCGGCGGTGCGTCCAAGGCTGAGGTCATTATCAGCGAGGGCGAGATTGATTATCCCAAGGTCATCAGCGCCGACGCGCTGGTGGTGATGAGCCAGGAAGCGTGCGACAAGTACGCGGCGGCGCTCAAAAAGAGTGGCCTGTTGATCGTGGACGAAGAAAAGGTAGGCCGCGTGCCCACGTCGCGCGCGGTGCAAGTGCCCATCACGCGGCTGGCGCTCGAAGCCACTGGCAAAACCATCACGGCCAACGTCGTGGCTTTGGGTGTGCTGGTGGGGCTGACGCAGATTGTCAGCCGCCAGGCCATCGAGCAAGCCGTCGCCGCTCGCGCGCCCCAAGGCACGCAAGACATGAATCGCGCCGCGCTGGCGGCCGGGTTTGCGGCGGCTGAGCAATGGTCCGGGCGGCAGGCGGCTAGAGCGGCCGTGCCGGCCTGAACCTGAAAACCCTATGCCTGGCGACTTGCAATCCGTTCTCGATTCCCTCCGAAAACAAAAATGGGCTGATGCCCGCACGACGCATTTTGCGGCCCAGGCTCAAACAAGCCATGACGCTGTTCACCTGACGGGCGAGGTGCTGACCGATGAGCAGCGCGCCACAGCCGAGCGGGCTATCCGTCAAGCCGCGCCGGAGGCGCGAGTGGTCAATGACATTGTCACACTGGCTCGCCCCGACAACAGGTGGGCGCTCGTCAAGCGCGGGCTATCCAACCTGCGCCGCTCGCCGGGCAATGCGGCTGAGCTGCTGGCGCAAGCATTGTTCGGCGAGGCCGTCGAGTTGCTCAAGTACGACGCGAACACGGGCTGGTGGTTTGCGCGCCTTGAAGATGGATACCTCGGCTGGCTGGTTGAATCGTCTCTGTTCATCTGCGGTCGCGATCAGGCGTGCGCCTACCGCGCCCAGGCCGACGCGCTGGTGGAAGCTGAACTGGCGACAACGTACAGCGGTCTGCTTGTCCAGGGTGGGACGCTGCCGGAGGGATTGCGCGCAGGCAAGCTGCCGTTCGGCGCGCCGGTTAAGGTGTCCGAGCGGCGAGCCGGGCTGGCGCGCATCAACTGGGAGGGTGAGCCGCCGCTGTGGGTGGCCGAAGCCGACTTGGCACCGATGGCCGAGCGTCCACGCCCTGACGCTGCCGGAATTGCGCGTACGCTCGAACGGATGGGCCGCTTTATCGGCGTGCCGTACCTGTGGGGCGGCGAGACGCCGTTCGGTTACGATTGTTCCGGCTTTGCGCAGACGACGCTGGGGTTGATGGGCATTCGTATCCCGCGCGATGCAGATCAACAATTCATCGCCGGTCAGCCTGTCGAGGGCGAGCCGCAGCCCGGCGATTTGCTCTTCTTTAGCAGTCAGATTGACAGCCCGGCAGACCCGCAGGCAGGCCGGGTTGAATCCATCACGCACGTGGCTGTCTCGCTGGGCGGAGACGAGTTCATTCACGCCACCGGGCATGTGTGGGGCGTCACGCAGAACAGCCTCGACCCGGCCTCCCCAATTTACCGCGCCTGGCTCAAAGAGCATCTCGCTGGTGTAAGGCGATTTGTGTGACATGACAACGTGAAACGTGAAACGTAATATTACGTTTCACGTTTCACGTTTCACGTTTTACGGAGCACCTATGCGCGTCACGACTGAACCTCTCGACCTTTACCTTCGCACCACCTTCACCATTGCTCACGGCGCCAGCGATGTGCGCCACAACGTTCTGGTTCGAATTGACGAGGGCGTGGGTGAAGCACCCATCGTGCCGTACTATGACGAGACGCCTCAAGGCGTGATGGACTATGTTGCGCGTGTGGCGCCGAGGGTAGGCGATGATCCATTTCAACTAGAAGACATCCTCGCGCGCTTGCCGCGCGCTGGCGCGTCGGCAGCGGGCTATGCCGCGATTGACGTGGCCTTACATGACCTCGTCGGCAAACGGTTGGGCCTTCCCCTCTACAGATTCTTTGGCCTCAACCCGGCGCGCGTGCCGGAGACTTGCTTCACGATTGGAATTGATAGACCCGAAGTGATGGCGGCGCGCGCCAAGGAATCCGGCTTGCCCATTCTCAAAATCAAGGTCGGCGTCGGGCTAAAGCCCGACGGCGACGTAGCGGCAGTGCGTGCGATTCGCCATGCGACGGACGCCCGGCTTAGACTGGACGCCAACGCCGGCTGGACGCGCGAACAGGCCGCCCAACTCGTTCCGCAACTGGCCGACTATGATATCGAGTTCATCGAGCAGCCGCTGGCGCGCGAGGATTGGGACGGCTTGCGCTGGCTCAAGCAGCGCGTGAGCGTGCCCATCTTTGCCGACGAGTCCGCGCAGACCGAACGTGACCTGCCGGGGCTAGCCGGCGCGATTGACGGCGTGGTGGTCAAGCTGATGAAAACCGGCGGCCTGCGCGGCGCATTGAGGACGATAGCGGTCGCGCGCGCGCTTGATTTGAAGGTCATGCTTAGCTGCATGGTGGAAAGCTCGGTCGGCGTCACGGCCGCCGCGCACATCGCCCCGCTGGCCGACTATTGCGACCTGGATGGCCCGTTGCTGATTGCCAACGATCCGTTCGTGGGCCTGCGCTACGACGGCGCCAAGATCATTCTGCCGGATGGGCCGGGGCTGGGGGTGCAACCCAAATGAATCCATCCAATAACCCAGAGAGAAACGTCGCCATTGTTTGCCTGGTTATCTTGATCGCGGCGGTGGCTGCGTCGGTCATGCCCTTCATCGCGAGCATGGACATGATGCAGGGCGGCTATGCGCTTGCGTGCGTGGCTGGCTTTTTTGCTGTTGTGGCGCTCATAGCGGCGCTCGTGTTTTTTGCTCGCGCGGCGACCTGGGACAGGCTGGCGCGCGGACAAGACGTGCTGGCGCACTGGACATATGGCGAAGCGGAATGGCAAGCCTATTCTCAGGCCGACTTGGAAGCAGAGAAAACGGAAAAGAGAAACCTCTGGCTGGTGGTGGCCGGCATTGCACTCTTGGTTGGCGTGATCTTTTTCCTGGCTGACCAGCGAGGAGGCGGCGTTGTCTTGCTGGTGATGTTGGGCCTAATCATGGTGACGGGCGCGCTGGCGTTTGGAATGCCCCGGCTGACCCTGGCTCGCAATCGGCGCACGCAGGGAGAAGCCGTAATCTCGTCCGATGCGGTTTGGTTGAGCGGCGCTTTGCACACATGGAAAGGCTGGGGCGCGAGACTGGAGAGCGTTCGTTTGAGGGAAGAAACCCCGGCCAGCCTCGAAATTGTCTACTCGTCTCCCAGTCGAGCAGGACGCCAGAACACGACCGTACGAGTGCCGGTGCCGCGCGGGCAAGAGAAAACTGCGCAACACGTCGTGGAATATTTTTAAAGATCCGGCATTTCTAAGCGACCGCTGATCTTTCAGCCTTATCAAGATGGCAAGTAGGTCACGGCGCTGACGACGGCGTTGGTATCGAAGACAAAGCGGGGTCTAGTGGGCATGGAGCATTGCGTCGAGTTTCTCGGCTGTCAGGCCGCGCGCCTGAGCCTTGTCGCTCAGTTCGTCCATCAAAACCGTCAACGTCGTTGATCGGGCGAGTAATTCACGCAGCCAGAGATTCGTCAATAGTTGCAGCTTGGACTGATCGTTCGTCGGCGCGGACTTGAGTCGCGCCAGGTCTGCATCAACCTGCAAGCTAATGATCTCGGTTGCCACGGCTCCCTCCACGTGTGCTTGCGAAAACCGGATGTTTGCCGGTAGCACCCAGATTGATTCTATCACATTTCATTTGGAGATGCACAGGCAATCCAGATTTGTCCTCTGCTGAGAGCTATGCTTTGCGAATCGGGCCGCTTGATGTTTGCCCGCAGATTAGGATCTGCGGTTACGTGAGATTATATTCGCGCAGGGAACAAGTTCAATCTGTCTTGGCGCAGTCGGTGGTACCGGCGCGGGTCGCCGGGAGACGACACGGAAAATTGTATTCGCCGTGCGGGGAAAAGTCAAACGCACGCGTGCGCGGCGGCGGTAGAGACGACCCGCCGGGTCGTCTCTACTTTTTTCTCCTTGCCTCGACAAACGCTGTTGGATTGCGATAGCCCCAATAGTCGGGCTTGGCGCGCGATGCGTCATCGTCCCACGTGTAGCCCACGGCGGCTTGCTTGCCGTTGCACGTACCGCGCCCGCCGGCCGAGTCGCGCGAAAAGAGTGCCGTGCCATCCCCG
>CAYGWJ010000125.1:0-22244 GCA_964353405.1 uncultured Anaerolineae bacterium | reverse complement strand
CCGGACACCTGCATTGACTGCGGCGCGTGCGTGCCCGAGTGCCCGTTCGAGGCCATCTTCCCCGAAGATGAAGTCCCCGAAAAACACACGATGAAGGCCGATCAGGAGCGTATCCCGTTTGGTGGCGCACGCTACAAGGCCGCGGGTGGCGAAGCCGTCAATTTGCGCGACGACATCCAGCCGAACTATCAGTTCTACAAGGAAGGCCCTGGCTACAAAGCCAAGGATATGTAAAGGGTCGCCACGACCCAGGGGAGGGAGTCTGCCAAAAAGGTGGACTCCCTTTTTTGCATTGATGTGCGGCTTGCGGACAACACATGCGAATCGCTCTTCTCTCTGATCTTCACGGCAACCTGGCGGCCTTGGAAGTCGTTCTGGCCGATCTCGATGCAGAACAGGTGGATCACATCGTCTGCTTGGGTGATGTTGCTGTGGGCCATACGTTCGAATTCACCCCAGGCTCGCCGGAGGCGCGTATTCCACCATGGACGGAATATGCGCTGGTCGGCTGGGCCGATGACAGGCTCGACGTTGAATTGCGGCGCGTGCCGATTGATGTCAACGCGCTGGTTCGGGCTGCGCTCAATAGCGGTATGCCGCACGCGGAATGGTGGGTGGAAAACTGGGGATGATGAGACGTATTTTGTCTGCGCAAGTTACCGTGCCAGTTGTTGTTCTCACGCTAGTGTTGAGCTTGAGCGCCTGGGTTTCCGGTGCTCAAGCTCTGTCTCTGTTGCCTCAGTCGGAAGTTGAGCATGTGTTCCCGCATTACACCTTCGACATTGATCTAAACTATAACTATCACAGCCTGGATGCGGTCGAGCAAGTTGTTGTGCCTAACCCAGCCGGCGTGACGTTGTCCGATTTGTTAGTACCAAGATAGCTTTGCCGATTTATAAGTTGCGTTCTGTCCCCTCATCCTGTACAATAGCCCACGGCGCTCGCATACGGCGCCGCAAATGCCACTCGCAAACGCATGACCCCAGGAGGAAAAACATGTTGTTGGAAGGCAAACTCTACGCCGAGTCTCCCATTTACCGAGGGAACGGACGCAAGACACTCTTTACGCGCGACGGCGATGGAACGCAACGATTGGTCTCACTGGCAGGGGAAATCACGGGCACTGCTCAGGCGCTGATGGACGCTTTTGTCGGCGAGTCGCGCGACGGCAAGAACCTTGGCTTGCTCAACCGGTTGTGGCTGCGCTTGTATGGGTCGCCCATGCCCGGCAAGCTCATCACGCGGGTCGAGTGCAAGCTGTGTGAAGAGAACTATCCACGCGATCACTTTTTCGATTTGCGCATGGGCATCAAGCTGGACGAAGACCGCTGGGCGGCGGAAGCCAACGCCAACTATAAAATGGAAACGCTGTTCCGCAACTCGGTGTTTGACCTGTCGCTCTCGGTGGACGATGCAGTGTTGGCGCAAGGCGATCATGCGGCGCGGCTGTACTATCTCCTGGAGGAATTGAAACAAGGCCGCTTTTGGTTTGGCGCGGGCAAGAGCAAGGGACTGGGGCGCTGCCGGCTGGAAATGGACGTGCCATTGGGAAAGCCGGCGCCCGGCGCAGTTTCTGCTCAGGCCAAGGCGAATCACTTGCGGCTGGCCTTGACCTTCAACGCCACCAACCCGGTGCTCGTCGGCTGGAACTGGGGCAAGGTGGACCCCGAAGTGCCCTCCTTTGCCGCGATTGAAGGCCGCTGGCTTGTCGGCGCGATGAAGGGCTTGCCTGACCCAATTCGAAGCCGCCTGGAGTTGTCCATCGGCGGGCCGATCCTCAGCCCGGAAGATTGGAAGAAAAAATTCGCTGCGTACTTGCCGCGCATTATTGCCATCTGGCTGCGCGAGCGCTCGAGCGACGAAGTCGAAACGTGGGTGTTGCCTTCGGCGTCTTTGCGAAAGTTGAGCAAGGGCAAGTACCCGGTCTCCAAGGACGTGCTTGACGCCATCCGCCCCTCGTGTGACAAACCCTTCGCCAGCCAGTCGGCGGTGGAAGCTGCACTCAAAGAGGCGATGGGCAAAAAGGCCAATATGGCCAAGCGTGTCATGGAAGGTCTGGAACACAAGCGCGAGGCCGGCCGGCAACTCAACCAGGGCGCGTGGACTGAAATTGCGTCAGGCCTGGGGCTGGACGTTGCTCTGCAAGAGCGATTGGCTGCTCAGATTCAAAACGAAGCGGCGCTGACTGATCTGCTCTCGCAAGCCTGCCAGCCACTCCTACCGCAGCTTTACGATCAGGTGGATCAACAGGTCAAACTGTTACAAAGCGATGCGTGGGTGGACGTGGAACTCGCCAACCGCGAGGGCCATTTGCTGATCAAGACCATGCTGCTGGATGGCAAAATCAGCGAACGGCAATGGGACGACCGGAGCGAGCCGCCGGAGGGCGTCAACGCCAACGTATGGCGCACCTTCCTCGACGAGCACAGCCGGGTCAAGTTCCAGCATATGCTCGCGCCCGGCAACTTGCGCAAGAGTATCACCAACGACCGCAACTTTATCGCCTTCCTCAAGAGCTACCGCGAAAAGACGCGCCAGGAATTGGCGCAGCCGCATCAGATTGACTTTCGCGCGGGCGGCCCGGCCAATCGAGAGGTCTCGCAAAAATATGGCAAGCCTTACGACACTGTCTTTATGCGGATGCTCGCCTGGTCGCCTTCCTCGCAGGGCGAAGGCGCGTGGGAGGTTTACGTTCCTGGCAGCACGATCAAGGGCGCGTTTCGCAAGCGCGCTTCCCAGGTGCTCAAAACGCTGTGGGGTGAATCGCCCGACACGGCCGAGCTGTTGAATCGCCTGTTCGGCGCGCAGCGGCGGCGAGGGCTGGCCTTCTTTTCCGATGCGTACCTGGCCGACCCGCGCGACACCGGGCGCTCGTGGTGCTCGATGGATGGCGTGAGGATGGATCCCCAAACCGGGCAACCCATCGAGACGGCCAAGACCGATTACCTCTTTGCCTACGGCGATCAGCTCGTTTTCAACCTGGGCATAGATGTGCAGGATGTGAGTGAAGATGATTTGGAAGCAGTGTCATTCTTGGTTCACTTGATCGAGGACTTTCAAAAAGGCGATATCCCGCTTGGCGGCGAAAAGACGAGCGGCTTTGGCTGGGTCAAGGCGTCCGTGACCAAACTCGTTTGGTTGACGACCGACCCGAACGGCGTGAGCGCCAAATTGTTTGGCCAGCCAAGTCCCGGGGGTAAGCCGTCGCTGGCGCACGCCGGCCTCTGGCAGAAATTGGAGCTGGAAGCCGAAGCGGCGGCCAATGCCCTCAAGGCGGTTCGCCCCCTGGCGCACACACTCAAGGTCGCGCCGACGCCACCCAAGTCAGCGCAGGGCTTTACATCGCATCGGGCGTTCGGCGGCTATTGTGGCACGCTGACGATTGAAGCCGAGCTGCTCACGCCGACCAATGTGCGCGAAAGCGGCCAGCCTTCGTTCACCACAACGCTGGCCGATGGGCCCGTCAACGGGTGGGATTTCTTTGCGCTGGCTTCACCGAAGGCGGAATTGCGCGATGCGACCAAGAGTTATGCGCTGCCCAGCCGCAGTCTCAAGGGAATGATTCGTCACATCTATTCTATCGCGAGCGATTCAAAAGAGACCGGCGCGGACATTCGCCACTTGAATCCGGCGGACAGCTTGTTCGGTTGGGTGGGCACGGGACAGAATCAGGCGATCATGGGCCGGCTCGCGTTCAGCTTTGGCACGTTCGATAACCCGCAGTTTGCGTGGTTCCAAGTGCCGTATCCCTACGGAAAATGGAAGTACATCGGCGGCGAGTGGCAAAGCGCATCGGATACGCGCGCGACCAAACTGCAAATTGCAAATACCTGGCGGCTGTTTCCGCACGCACCGATCGCTCCGCTGGTCAAGCGGCTCGATAGTTTTGCGCCCGATACAGTGCAGGCCAGCTACTTGCGTGCTATCCTCCCAGGCGCGCGCGCCCGTTTTACGCTTCGCTTTTGGAATTTGGACGAGCAAGAGTTGCAACGGCTGATGTGGTGCGTGGCGCTCGAACCAGACTTTGCGCACAAGATTGGCAACAATCGTTACCTCGGCTTTGGCAGCCTGCGTTTGCGCGTTCTGCCGGAGAGCTTTCTTGTCAATTGGGCGAACCGCTACGCAGGCAAGCCCGAAGCGGATGAGCGTACGCCGATCCAGTCTGCCGAGTGGATCAAACCGTCCGCCATTGGCGGCGTCATCGCCCATCACACTGAACTGGTCAAGGCGCTGGATGCTAAACGGCTTTGATTGGCTGCGCCGGAGTCGCTCCGGCGCTGAACTATTGGCGACGCTGGAATGTTTAGAGACGCAACCCGATCTCTTACTCAATGAGCAAGAGATCGGGCCGCCTCATTCCGCGCTGCGCGGCCCTTGCCAAAGGTGCTGGGTTTATCCTCGCCAGTCTTCCCCTCAGCAAAAGTCTCATTACTGTCGGGCGTGCCAGGCTATCTTGAACCGTTCGCGCCGTCTGGGTGATCTCTCACGCGAGTCCATCGTCATCTGGGGCTTTGTCAATCGCTTGCCCAGGCAATTGAGCGGTCAGGGCTTTGGCGCAGCCTCCCATGGACAAGACCGTCACATCCTCGGTCAGCTCGTCCAGGACGAGAATCGCTTCCTGGTAATGCTGCGGCACCGCGAGCTAAAACCTTTCCTCCAAGAGTTAGTGATGTATCACGGTGAGGAGCTCAAGGGCCTCATTCAAATCGTTCCCACCGTCGGCGTGAGCGGCGACCTCAGTATGGCCGATGTGCTGTGCCGCGTCATTCATTACGAAACCACTTTTTCGATGGATCGCCTGCGGGTGAGGTTTTATGCCGCGCCATACCAGGTGCTTATCCCGCGCGTATTCGAGCGTAAGGGTGTCCTCACATTCGACATTTCGGATTTTCTCAGCGTGCTGGAAATGGCGGCGGTCTTTCGCACGCTCTTGCTGCCCGATGAGCAGCAGATGCTGCATCAACTGCTGACGATAAAAGATCCGGCCGAGACGCAGTTCTACTGGGGACGGCTGATGGGGCTGTTGAGCCAACCAGCCAAGGACATGTTAAGCGCGTGGAACATCCGGCAATGGCCTCAGGACCGCATCAAGTTATTTTATGAGCTGATGGATTATGTGGCCTATTATCAGTCCGATTAGCCTCATTCGTTACCTTGTGGTGTGGCGGGTCAATCGAACGCTGGTGCGGCTGCCCCGCTGCCTCCCCGTCGAAATGTCCCACGTGCTGGGAACGCTGATCGCCGAGCGATTGCCGACGCGTGAGGCGCAACCCTGGCGCAAGGCGATGACCAAGTGGGAAGGCTATGACGACGGCGCCAAGAAGAATAACGTGCCAGTTCCCGAAGCGGCGTGGCCCATCGAGTCGGTCTTGTTCGTCTATCCAGGCAAGCAGGTCTATGGGCGCGGCGAGCTGATCTTGTGCGAGATCAAACTCATCGGCAACAGCGCCGACCACGGACTGTTCCTGGAAGTCATCTTGCCCGCCATGGAAGAAGCCAGCACGACTAGTGATCCGCGCTGGCATCGCCCCAACAGCCTGTGGGGCCGCTTTGATATCCAGGCGATTTACGCGGCGCGCGGCGCGCAATGGGAACCGGCGGCGCGCGACGGCAAGTTGGACTTGCGCTATCGCGCGACGCCAAAGCAATGGGCCGACGGGCTGACGTTCACCTCAACCTCGGAGCGCACGCTCGACCGCCTGACGTGGCTCACGCCGTTCGACCTGCCTTCAAAACAATCGGCCCCGACTTTGCCCGAGTTGCTCGAGGCGCTGGCCACGCGGATGGGGCTGTTCATCCCTGGCAAGCGCCGCGCGCCCGCCGATGTGTGGAACATGTTAAGCGCACAAGATCAAGCCCCGCTGCGCGGCGCGATGAAACAGGCGACCGAATTTCCCCTGCGCAATCAAGAGATCAAGCGCGCGCCCAAGGGCTGGCCTGGGCGCTGGACGGGCACGCAGACGTTTTTGTTCATCCCCGATCCGCTCGTCCCTTATCTTGAACTGGCTTCCATTCTTCACGTGGGCAAGCAGACGCATTTCGGCTGCGGTACGTTTGTCATGGGTTAGCAGCATGAGGATGCCGCCATTGCCTCAACGCGCCGCCGCGTTTGCCTGTGTGATCTTGTGCTGCTGGGCGGCGTTGGCCTCTCGCGCTCACGCTGCATCTTTTTCGCCTCAACAGGCAGTCGAGCCCGCGCTTCCTCATTACACCTTCGACATTGATCTAAACTATAACTATCACAGCCTGGATGCGGTCGAGCAAGTCGTTGTGCCGAACCCAGCCGGCGTGACGTTGTCCGAGTTGGTGTTCAATGTGCCGGCAGCACATGAGGTGGGTGTGTTTCTCTTGCACAATGTTTCGGTTGGAGAGCGACCAGCTGATCTTGTTTTTGCGGGAACGCTGCTGACCGTTACACTGCCCTCGCAACTGGCGCCGGCCGATGTGGTGACGCTGACGATCAGCTTTTCCGTGTTCCCCGAGCGCTTGGGCCAAGACGTGACAAGTTTTGCGGCGGCCAATCTCGCTTACACCGAAGACCAGATGACCGTCGGCTACTGGTATCCGTTGCTCGCGCCCTATCGGGCGGGCAGCGGTTGGCTCGGCGTGCCATGGCACCCGGTGGGCGACCCGTTTGCCAGCGAGTCAGCGGATTATACGGCGACGATTACGGCGACCCCCGGCGTGCAGATTGTGGCGGGTGGGGAGATGACGCGCGAGAACCTCGCGCGCAAGGACAATGTCTGGCATTTTGATCTGCCGCGCGGCCGGACTTTAGCGTTCATCGCCAGCCCGCGTTACTGGGAAACGCGCGTGAATATGGGCGGCGTGACGTACTCGCTCTACACGTTCGACGAGCACGCGCGCCTAGCGCCGGTGACGCTGCAAGCCGTGATTCGCTCTGTGTCGTTGTATACGGCGCTGTATGGCCCCTACCCATACACAACGCTGCGCGTGGCCGAAGTCAACGGGCCGTGGAGCATGGAGTTTTCCGGTCTGGTGGCGTTGGGAGAGCAAGAGTTTGCCGACTATAACGGGACAAATCGCAACCGGCTCGTCCGCATCGCCGCGCACGAAGTCTCACATCAGTGGTGGTACGGCGTGGTGGGTGATGACCAGGCGCGCGAGCCCTGGCTGGATGAGGGCATGGCGCGTTTCAACGAGCTGCGCTATTACGAGTTCTATTCACCGCGCGATGTGTGGTGGTGGCGGAGCCAGGTGATCTACGACGCCGCGCCGGTCAGGGCGGTGGATTCATCTATCTATGACTTTCATTATCACCAGAATTACATCAGCGCTGTGTATAACCGGGGCGCTCTGTTCATTGACATGCTCCGCCAGCAAATCGGCCAGCCTGCGTTCACCAGTTTTTTGCGCGACCTCTACCGGCGCGAAGCGTTCCGCATCGCCACGGCGGATGATTTCTTTGTCACCTTGTCCGCTCACACGACTGCGGACGTGCGCGCCGTCACCTGGCGCTATTTTTCGAACCCTCCATTCGAGGCGCTGCGCACTGCGCCGCCCTCCAATGGCCTGTCCGCGCCTGGAAATGGCCGACCGGTATTGAAGGGCTGGGAATCCAGGTTGCCGGAATAGACTGCTGCGATCTTTTATTTTTTGGGTGTGGGCGTCGGCGCAATCACCGTCACCTCGAGGGTGACCGAGCCGACGTTGTCACCCAGCAGGTCGTCGTCAATTCGCAGATAGAGCAAACCATTGCGATCCGCCAGGCCCGACCTGCCCCGGCCCACATAGAATGGCTGCCCCTCCTCTCCGACTCGCCCGATGAGTGACCCGCCGCCTACGTTCGGCAACGGGTAAAAGCTCGGCGCGAGGTAGCGGCGATGCCCTTCCGGCCCATTCGGCCCGGCGAAAGGCGAATACAGCCATAGGCCCTCCGCGTGAAGGATGTACTGGTCTCCCTTGTGCAATTGGATGCCGGTGCTCTGCCAGCCGCGATACGCATAAACACGGTTGACGAGCAGCGCTTCCTGTGGCTGCGGTCCCCACGCCGCTGAAGCGACCAGTCCGCCAAAGGCCAACAGCGCTCCGAGCGCCAGTACCATGAGCAAGACAGTGCGTCGTAGATTCATCTGTCACCTTTGCGTGAGTGTGATGGCTTCGCCGCCTCGCAGGTCAAGGATGGGATTGCCTCCGCCGCCAATGACCCATTTGCTGTTGGACTTGAGTTCCTGCGTCATCATATAATCCAGGTACTTGATCGCGATTTCGGGATGTTGGGCGAGCTGGGCCAGCAACAGGCGGATGGACTCTTGCTGGGCGGTGGCGATTTGCTTGATCTGATACGCCTGCCCGTCGGCGATCTTTTGCGCCTGGTAATACTCTGCGTCAGCCTGCGTGCGCTTTTGAGCGGCTTCGGCGTCGGCCTGCTCCTTCTTTTGCTGCGCTACCATGCGATCCTTGATCGCCTGGACGACTTCTTCGGGCGGCGTGGCGCTCTGAATCTGCACCGTCACAAACTGCACACCATATTGGGTTTCCTTGGTGCGCATTTGCGTCAGAATCTCTTCGTTAAATGCGCTGCGGCTGTGCATCATGTCGGCCATCGTCTTGGTGTTGACCACGTCGCGCAGTCGCCCTTGCACGAACTCGAACAAGATGCGCTCCGGGTCGTCCACGTCGAGCGCAAAGCGAGCCGGGTCGGTCACGCGGTAGGTGAACTGCAAGCTCACGACCATCGAAAGATCGTCGGCGGTGTTGGCGGCGATCTGATCCACATAGCCCAGCCGCTCGTTGACCTTGACGATGATGACGGTATCCCAGAAAGGGATTTGCGCGTGCCAGCCGGGCTGGTCGGTGCCCAAGTACATGCCGCCGCGCAGGTGCAATCCGCGCTCGTACGGGTGAATCTTGTAGATCGCCGCGCGGCCTACGACGAGCAGCGTGACTGCCAAGATGAACGCGGCGAGGAAAATCACGGCGAGCTTGAACAGCGCATCAATGCCGCGGCCGGGCCGAGCCAGTTTGATTTGAGGTGCAGCAGTTTTGTCTTCCATGTTCGCTCCTTGTCAGAATAACAACTAATGTCTCTGGTAAGTATGACGAACAATGGAGCCGCCGGGTGACAGGGACGGGCCGGGTCGCAACAATTGGGTCGAGCCAGGTGGCATCTCTGCCCAGTCAGGCTAGCGATTCAAGACCTGATCTAAAGTGCCGTCTTGACAGAATTGCCACTCCCCAAGTGATGAGAAGCGGTATTCCCACCAAAACGGCAAAATGATAACCCTGCACTGGCAATCCTTCCAGGAACTCTATTTCCCTTGGCGGGAATGCTAACCCTGACAGGATAGTCGAGTAACTGGATCTGAAGAAGGTTAGCAGCGTAGAGAATGTGAACAAACCCCAAAAGATCACTGCGCCCCACCACGCCCACATTCGCAGCCGCCATGTCCCCCAGATGAGACAGACCAAACACGCTATCGAGATATCGAGCAGCAGAATCCCTTGCAGGCCGAACACAAACACGCCAAATACCGGGTACATGCCGTTGAACAAGATGAGGATGTGCAGCACGACGATGTAGAACCCATACAAAGTACACAAGACAAGGATTGGTATGGGCAAAGCCTCGATCCTGTACGACTTGACATCTTTGCTCTCAAAGGTTCGTTTGACGTTTTGGTCCTGGTAGAACCGGATCAGCAAGGCTGGAAACAGCAGGTAGGCTAGTCCAAGAAAAACGAGCGCGATCAGTGCGGCCGGCACAGACAGATCCTTGCTTGCCGCCAAAATGAAAAACACCACGACGATCAAAGGCGCGCCGACTACCAGCCAGAACCAGAGCAAGGTCAGTGCAAGCGTCCTGGCCCATCGCCGCATTTTCAAGTGTCCATAGCCGAGAGGAATGAGCATTGCCGCAATCAGATAGTAGCCGATGATCTGAGAAGCAATGTTGCCGAACATGAAAGAGCCAAGACCGAAACCTTCGTAGTGAAAACGGCCGCCCTCTGAAAAGAGATAGAAGGAATACATTTCGAGCGGCCCCAAGAAACCGACCGGTATGCCAACCAACAACAAGAGAACTCCGATGACGGCAAGCACTCGGGTCCGATCTTTGAAATCCGGGTTCTTGGCATTCACTTGCATGTTTGCTCCTTCAATGGTGTCTCAGAACCCCCCGATATTCTCGTGCAACGCAAATCCACCCGGCAGGCCCATGATGCCTGCCGGGCGGAACTCGAACATTCATCGCTTGCCTCTCAGCAATGCCATGCTCACCGTAAATGTCATTACCGTTCCGTTCGACCTGAGGATATTATACAGCGTTCTCAACTGGTTTCCAAGAGTCGCTGGCCTGTAGCCGGCAGTGCGACGAGGGAAAAGATGCCACGATTGGGGGAAAACTCTTGCGCCTTTCGACTTTCGGGGTATAATCTCAAAGTACACGGAAACACTACCATGCGCATCTAGAAAGTCCGCATCAGTGAAGAGGTCGCAGAGAAAATCCAGGCTCAGCACGGTGTGTTGCCCGAAGACGCCGAGGAAATCCTGTTCAGCACAAGCGCAGCAAAAGGGATTGACGCTGATGGACGAGCCAGTTTATACTCCCGAAGACATTTTGGATGAGGAGATTCCCTTCGAGATTGTGCCCGAAGCCTACTCGGCTGCTTTACACTGCCCGACATGCGGTGAGCCGATGGTCGTTGTCGAGGCCACCCGTCCCGTCGCGGGTGGACGATTTGTTTTTCCGTACCTCATTTACGAATGTCGCTCGGATGGTCGGCGTTACTTTAATCCAGAGCAAGCCAGCCGCTTTAGCGCCATCCTGCGATTAGAAAAGCTGATCAAAGAAAAAGGGCAACAGATCGAAGGAGATGTCCTCTTTGACGGCCACGACTTTTTCATCCGCCTTCCCCTCGCCAAAGAACTATATCAGCCCCGCCAAGCCGCTGCCGTTTCCTAGTCCGCATTGGACAGACAACCGCTCCGCGTAAGCGTATCTACTGCCAAGACGACACCACCCGGCGGGTGAATGTGCGCCTACCGGGTGGAATATGCAGCCAACAGCGAACGGCGGTTCAAATCGCCCCAACCTGCTGCAAATATCGCTCAATCCGGTTCACAAAGCGTTCGGCATCGTCCACAATCTGTGCGGCATCCTGAACCGCAAGTGGCTCAGCCTCCAAATCGTAATCCTGCTCTTCACGGATCTTGCGCGCCTCGACATATAGGGTGCTGTATTCAGGTTCGTTGCTTCATCCATAGATCAATGCCATCCTGCTCGATAGTGCGGGCAAGCAACAACTGATGCTGGCACATGTGGGCATAGTCAGATTCGCTCTTGATGATCAGCGAAGTGACATAGCCATACTCTAGTTCGATTTCTGCCGAAATATCAACGATCTCTCGCCAATGCTGCCGGTATGTGCCATCCTTCATTCGCAAGACCACCAACAGATCGAGGTCAGACTCGTCGTGGGAATCGCCGCGCGCCTTGGAGCCAAACAGGCGCACACGAACCAAGTCATCGCCGTATCGCAGGTGCAGGCGTTCGACGAACGCAGCCAACCCCGCATGTTCGTCGGGCGTCAACCGGGCGTCTAGTTGCTGTTGCCAGTCCAAAACGGCCATATCTTGCCTCTTGGTATCTCGTCACTCACCGCTGCTTTCGCCTTTTTACTCACCTGCACGAATTATACAACGTTCTCAGCCAGGTTCCAAGAGCCGCTCATATCGGGGGTACACCGTAAAAGTGTCGGTGACTTTTCCAAACGCTCGCACGGGATTGTCAAATCCCGTGCACTTGGCGGTGGATTTGGCAATCCACCGCGAGCGTTCGTGTATGACCGACAGTTCTGCGTTATACCCTCATGTCGGCCTGCAGCCGGGCAGTGTGGCGACTGTGACAAGTCTCAGGATGCGCGCAGAACTACCGGAAGGTAGATGAGATACTGGCGTGGCGCGGCAGGAGGCAACGCCACCTGTTCTCCCGGCACACTGGAAACTGGAAGCGCCGGACTGTCCCGTGGGGTCTTGGCGAGTGTGCTCTCTCCTATCACAAGCTGCTGTTGACTGCTCCCCAGACTGATGCTAATTTGATAGTCTGCTGCTGTGTAGCCGTAAACCTCGATCTGATAGACGCCGTTCACGGGCGCGCTCAAGCTCACCTCGTCCACTCCGGAACTCGAGTAACTTGCCCACGGCGGTCGGATGGGCCAGTCTGGCGGCCATACATAGAGGTCTGGGTCGCCACTGATGGGTGTCACCCGCACCGTCAGAGTTTGCCCGGCGCCCACAGTCTGTCGGTAGACTCGCACTTGACCTTGGCCCACATGGTCACTTGGCGGTAGGTAGTTGATGTAGGCCCGGTAAGGGTACAGCGAAATGTTCCCGACGCCAAATGCGGGGGGGCACACAAGGAAACAATCGCGATGGATGTCCTGGACTGGCGATGCTGACCAGCCGTCATGCTTGAACGACCAGCTCGCGACGCCTGTCAAGGGGAGGCCGGACACACAAGTCCGATGGAGAGATGTCAGGTTAAAGGCGTCGCGATGTCGCTATGATTCCACCACTGCGTACAGTATATGCCAAAATGGACAGGCCGGTCAAGAGGAGAAATCTGGCTATCTGGCTGGATCGCAATGGCGTGCGCCAAACCGGCCTGAATCGCCTACTCGATCTCTATTCAAGTTTGCCCTGCGCGCGCAGAGCGCGGGCTGCGCCGCAACGTGCGGACGTACCAGAGCAGCATGGCCGCTGCGACGATGATGAGCAGCCATTCTTCCGGCTCCGGCACACCGGTCGCGGCGAACGGGCTGGCTGGCACCGTTTCACCGACTTGTTCATATTCGCGCTGGAAGCGATCACCCTGCTCGGTCAGTTGTTTGAGCAGGTCCTCCTGGCGTTGGTTGACAAGCACGAGCATGGACGAATAGGGCGTGACGATGCCATGCTCGACGGCAATGGCGTGCAGGTGATCGAGCGTCCCGGCCTGACCCAGGGCCTCGCGCTGGCGCTGCATGGCGGCCAGAATGATCCGGCGGGCGGCAAACGCGGCAAAGCCATCGCCGGGAGCGTGCATGGTGATCGTCGGGTCCGCCGGAGCCGCTAACGCACTCGTCGGGGCCGTGAGCCACTCGTAGCCGTCTATAATATCCCTCGTCGTCGTTGAAGAGTCGTCGCGTGATGCTTCTAGCGCGGCTGCCAGGCGGGTCAGCGCTTCATCCACACTCCCGGTCACTCCTCCGCCGCTGGCCTGGATGGCTTGCAAGGTGCCGTCGTCATAGCCCAATGGGAATTCACCGCCCAGGTGAACCATCCATACGGGTGCATTCGGAACCGTCACCGTAATATCCTGGGTGTCCAACTCATAGCCCGAGTTATCGGTGAGGACAAGTATGGCGTCATAGGTCTCGCCGCGCTCCGCGTGCAGCGAATTGAACTGGGCCAACAATTCAGCCGCATTCTGTCCGCCATAGTATACAATATCATCCGGCTTGAGATCGGCCAGCTTGACGCGCGACGGCGGCTCGCCGCGATACTTGGAGGCGGTGAGATAAACGTCCGCCGTCCCAGCGCCCGTCGCCTGGGCTAGTTGCCCGAGGGCTGCTTTCACGTCCGCCGCATGTTCGACCATGCTGCGCGAGCGGTCGAGCACGACCGCCAGTCGAAGGTCCCCAGCCAGCTTGGGCAGGTCACTCGCCGACACAGGACGGATCTGCACTGTCTCGCTGCTCGGCAAGTCAACACGATGAGAAACCGCTGTCACAGGCTTGGTGGCGGGCACGGACGCCGGCAGCCATTCGTTCGCGTCGGACTTGGCGCTCAGAGGCACACCGTTGACCAACCGCGTCGTCGCAGCATCCCAGTACACATTGCGCTTTTCGGCCAGGCGCGGCATCGGCCAGGCGCCATCCTGCGCCACACCTGCACTGCCCACAGGGGGCCTCTGGCTCCGCGCTGGCGCAAGTGTCACGCGCCACGTCAGCCACATATACAGCGGCGGCCCATTCACGATCGCCGGGCGATTCCCTGTCCCACCCGGTTGCCAGGACTGGGGCTCAACCGGGAAGATTCGCAGCCGGTATTGGCGCGGCCCAATCTGCTCGACCAGCGCCGGATCCATATTGCGCCGGACCTCGTTGCGATAAACGGCCTGCGCTGCGCCGCGTGGGGCGATCTGATAGGCAAAACGTGTAGCGCGGTCTGGAGTGTTGCCCAGCCACACGCCCGTGATGACGGCGGACTCGGGCAGGCTAAAGTAATACACCACTTCCTGGCGTTGGGCCGTTTGGTTCTGGTAGACTTCATAGAGCTCAACTTCGGCCCAATCGCCGCGCTCGACGACGGTGATTTCCTGGTGGGTGAGGCGGATGGCGCGGTCGTCAACCGCTTGCCAGGCGGCCTGCGCCTCGCCGGCCGACCAGGTGGAGCGTACGGCGCGGACGATCGTGGCGCGCTCGCCGTCCACGATCTTGCGATCGAAAAATGTCTGATATAACTTGGCGGCCTCGGCAGGTTCTTCGACCAGCGCGCGATTGTCCATGGGGCGCGTGTTCTGATTCATGGCCTCGTTATAGCGGCCTTTGACCGGCTCGTAGAGCACGGGGCGCGCCACGGCCTCGTACATCTTCTCGACGCGCAGAGCCTGCTCCTGCGACAATTTGAGCGACCACTTGTACATATCGCTCACGTGGCGCACCTCGCCCACGGCGCTGATGTAGCGCAGCGGCGCGAGATAGGCGTTGAGCAAACCGGCGCGAATGGCTTCTTGTTGTTTCAGAAGAGACTGGGCCTGGCCCAAGCTGGCCGGAGGAGTTTCGAGCAGCGCGAAAGCCTTGCGTTGCGGCTGCTGGTTGGTCTGCACGAACAGGACCGCACACACCACCAGCACGGTCGCCGTGAGCGCCACGGCGCGCAGCCACCCCAACGGTCCGCGGGCGGCGAGTGCCCGCAGGCCGCGCCGCCAGGCCCGGATGTAGAGGACCGGCACGGCAATCGGCGTCCCCACAAATAGCGTCCCCGTGTAAAGCAGCAGAATGCCGCCAAAGATCGTGAACAGTATCCAATACCACTGCATGTTTGCAAGCCCCGACCAAATGCTGCGCACGAGATCGTAAACGAGTGTCCAGCTCTGGGCGATGAGGGGCACGGCGTAAAAGGCAATCCAGACGCCAACGTACAAGCCGATGGCCAACAAGAGTGTCAGCCCGACCACACGCAGGTAGGTCAGCCACGGCCACCGTTGATCAACCCCGGGGCCAACCCCTGGAACTTCCCAGGGGCGAGTGCCCCGGTCGAGGAGCTCCCACAGGAGGGTTGCTATCCCCAGCACTCCGATGGACAACAGCAGTGTGACGGCCGGCGTGGCGTCGCGCACGACAAAGAACCGAAAGGCCAGCATCAACATCAGTGGCCCTTCGATGCCATAGCCAAGCACAAAGAGCCGGTCGGGTGAGCGACGCAAAAGGGTGAGGCCCAGAACCAACGCACCAGCCGGGATGGCCGTCAGGATGATGCCATAGGCCAGGTATTGCGCCGGGATCATGCCGGTGCGAACGCCCGTGAGCACCTCTGGCAAGATGATGGGAGCAAAGCCCAGGAACATGAATGCCAGGAAAATAGTGTTCCACGACCAGAACAGGCCATAGGCCAGGCCGCGTGGGCCTTGTTCGCGGATAAAGGTCTTCCATCCACTCCCTCTCCCTGGTAGAGGGAGGTTTGGGGTGGGGGTCAACTGCTTGTTCATGGTTGCGAGCCTCCTTCACTCCCTCTCCCTGGTAGGGAGAGGTTTGGGGTGGGGGTCAATCCACTCCCTCTCCCTGTTAGGGGGAGGGTTGGGGTGGGGGTCAACTTGTGCGCCACGGCGTCCCGCACCACGATTTCGAGTGCCTGGATGTCCGTCGCGCTCGGGTCGTGCACCCGGTCGAATAGAAGCGTAACCAGGACCCAGCGACCAGGCTGGGGCGACAGGTCAGCCCACATGCGTGCTCCATAGTCGTCGGTGGTGCGGCCAACAGACTGGAACCAATAGGTTGCCGACAGCAAGCCACGGCCATTGCTCTCGCCCAGGGAGACGAAACGTACCGGAAAGTCGGGGGTAACCAGAATAGTGCGCGAGTCGTTGAGTGACAATCCAAAGACTTGAAAGCAACGCTCCGGGCGATGCTGAGCGCGCCAGGTTTGGCTGGTGATGAACAGCATCGAACCCGTGATACCCCGCCATTCAAAGCGCCGCCGCTCCGCCGATTCAGCGCCACCTCGGATCAGCCAGGCAATTTCGTCGGGTCTGAGCGGCATCGGCCCGGTCGAAAGCTCAGCGGGAAAGCTCCAATCAGGCGGCGATTGTGCCAGTCCCGTCTGCGGGCGTGGCGCGTAGATCAGCGCCATCCCCAGAATCGCTGCCGCCAGTCCGGGCGCCAGCCACGTCGGACGAGTGGGGACTGCAAGGTTGACCCTCTCCCCCGCCCCTCTCCCGGCCAGGGAGAGGGGAGCGCACTCCCTCCCCCTGGTAGGGGGAGGGCTGGGGTGGGGGTCAACCCCTCGCAAGAGCAAGACCGCTGCTGCACATGCCGCGCAAAAGCCGAGCACGCCCAGTGGGACATGCAGCAGCCTAGCCATCAATTGCCAGCCGGCCACTTGCCCCACGGTGACCAGCACGGCCACGCGAGCCAGGTTAGCCATGAACAGCAGCCCGGCCAAGACGATGGCGGCCAGCGCCCAGCGCAAATTGAGCGGCCGTCGCTCGATCCAGGTGGCGGCGATGAGGAACAACGTGCCGGTCCACAGACTCTTGACGCCGCTGCAGGGCAGGTCCACCTGCGACACGCCATTTTCGAATATGAGAATCGTGTCAACTCCAATAGAAGCGACGCCGGCCCGGGCCAGACCGTCGCGCACGATGGTGGCGGTCAAGATGCGCATGGGATAGCCAACAAAAGTCTGCATGTGCTCGCCGAACGGCAGAGCGCCAATCAGCAACACTGCAGCCGGCAGACCTTGCCACCAGCGCCGTGGCTGCATCCACAAGCCCAGCAGCCCATAGCTCGCCAGCCCGAACAAGCTGGCCGAGAGAGTATTGATGTCGAGAAAACGCTCGACGACAAGGTAGAGCGCCGAGCCGCCCAGGATCAGGCTGAGCGCCGGAAAATACAGTTGCGGCGACGCATCCGGTCGTGGGCGCAGGCGCCCCTTGCGCATCTGGAAAGCGATAAGGACGATGACGCCCAAGAGTACGATCTGGTTGGTGCGAAAATCTTCACGCGAAAAAATAATGGCGAGATAGTCGAACACGGGCCGGTAGAGCCAGAGCCACAAGCTGAGGATGACGGCATTCATCGCCAGGCGTGCCAGACGAGTCAGCCTCATCGAGCGTTCGATGTCGGTTTGTGAGAGTGCATCGCTGCTCATGGCAATCTCGACTAGCGAATGACCGGCGCGAGCCAGAACCCGCCGCGGCCGTTGTTGAGCAGCAGGTTCGCGCCGTCGGGACTGAGCGCAAAATAGGCATCCCAGTGCTCGCGGCTCTGGTCGAGCACGTCTCCAGTGTCGGCGTTGACGGTGAGGATACGACGGCCGTTCATCGGAAAAGTCTGCACAAAGACGATCTGCCCGTCAGGAGTCCACTGGGGCGGATCGGTGGCGTCGCTCGGCGCCACCGCCACTTGCCGCTGCACCTCGCCCTCGCGTGAGACGATGAGCATTTGCACCGGCCCAAAGTTGTTATAGTCGAGCGACGTAGCGGCCAGGCGTGTGCCCGTGCGATCCCACGTAATCGCGCGAATGCCTGTGGCGTGGATGGTGTGGCGTTCGCGTCCGTCGAGATCAGTCAGACACAGATCAGTTTTGCCGCAGGCGTAAGCCAGGCGTGACCCATCCGGCGATACGGCCACCGGCAGGAACGAAACCAGGCCCAGGGAGGACGGCCCAAAGCCAGACAGGTTGGTGACGCGAGCGGATTCGCCGGTCTGATAATCCATCAGCCACAGTGCGCCGTCCTGGATATACCAGACACCCTGGTGGGTCAGATCTGGCTGGCTGGCGCTGGCGATGGCGCGCTGTACGACGAGGCCTTTCCCCCCGGCCAGCGCATCGCGCCGCACCACAAAGATTTCCACTTTTTCGACATAACTGCCAGACAACGGGCGGAAGCTTGGGAGAGCTGTGTAAACGATAAATGTGCCATCAGGTGACCAGCCGTATTCGAGCACGCTGCCACCGCCATTGACCCCGGGAACCTGGCCGGTGTTGACCAGTTGGGGCGCAGACCCGTCGAGCGGCACGAGCCAAAGCTGCTGCGGACCGTTATTAGGTTGATGCTCGACCATCAGGAAAGCATCACCCCGGGGCGACCAGACCAGGTGTTGCTGGCGGTTGCTTTGCCACGACCAGTGGAACGGGTTGACGGCATCCAGCCGGTCCGCCTGCGGTGAAACCTTGAGGCGCACAGCCTGGCCCAATCGGATCGGGCTTGATTCGGTGGCAAAAGGCTGCCCAGGCAAAGCCAGGTGCTCGGTGCGCAGCCGCCCCAGCCCGTCGTTCTGCCAATTGGAGATGTACAGGTCTATGATGGGATCATACGCCGGCACGTCAAAGACGCGGCTGGAACCGTCGGCATAGGTGAAGCGCGTGGTCACGAGCACGACTCTCTTGTCGCTGGGTTGAATCACTCGCTCAAAGGTATACCGCGCCAGCGGCTGAACCGGGTCGAGCGGATCGAGTCCGACCTGGCCGATGAGCCGGTCCATGTAGGGCCGCAGTTTTGCGGCAGGGTCGCCGCCGATGACGATCAAGTTCCTGAACGGCAAGTTGGGGTCGTAGGAATATCCGCCCGCCGTGCGCCAGATCAATCCAGCGGGATTGGGCAGCGCCGTCATGGGCGGCACATACGTGAACACCCACACAACTGCCAGCGCGATGCCCAGTTTGGGAAACACGCGACTGCGCTTGCCCAGCGCCAATAGTGCGCCGATCACCGCCACGCTGCCGCCCAGCCAGGGCGCAGCCAGCACCCAGGGATTGACCAAAGCGGGCAGGTCAGGTGGAAACGTGACCAGCACGCCCGGCGCGCCCGGCGCGGTTGGTGCGCTGCCCGTGTGCACGGTCGTGGAGGCCGCTACTGCCCACACGATAAGACCGATCGCCAGCGTGAGCGCGGCCAGGCCGCCGGCCGCCATCCAATTGCCCAATCGGGTCAGTCCGTTCCAAAGGCCACCCGAGCCGCCGGGTTCGATTTGCAGTTGTCGCCGAGGCAGTCGGTCGGGTAGAGCGGTCAGCAGCGCGTCTTGTTTTCGGAACGCCTCGAGCTGCGCGCGGCACTCGTCGCAGACGGCCAGGTGCGCCCGCACCGACTGACGCTCGGCGGGCGTCAGCTCGCGGTAGGTTGCCAGTTGGGTGATGGGGTGTTCAAGTGGGTTGCTCAAGTTGTCTTGACCCTCCCAAGACCGCCTCTAAAATCTGCGATCACTTTTCGTACAACTCTCTGAAACGCAGTCGGGCGCGGACGAGCCGCTGCTTGACAGCGTCCCGGCTGATTCCCAACACGTCGGCGATTTCCTGGGTAGACAGCTCCTGACAGGTATAGAGCACCAGCGGCACGCGCAAGTCTGGAGCGAGTTTGAGCAGGGCTTGCTCGACGGCGTGCAGCTCCAGTGCGGAAGCCTCGGGGCTGTCTACCAGCAACGCCGGGTCTTCGTCGAACAGAGGCAGCCAGGTGAGCAGACGGCGCTGGCGGAGTTGATCGCGCGCGGCGTTGGTGGCAATGCGATACAACCAGGCTCGCACGTTCTGGACGTTCTGCATCGAGCGGCGCGCTCTGTAGGCGCGAGTGAAAACTTCCTGGCACAACTCTTCGGCGCGAGCGGCATCGCCCATCAGCCGGTAGAGATAGCTCAGGATGGGCTGTTGGTGTGCAGCGTAGAGTGCCTCAAAGTGTGCGTGGTCTTGGCCGGCCATTGGCTCGATTCGTCGCAAAGTTGCGGTGCTCTCCATCGCCACTCCTTATCCAGTATGACGAAGGAGAGCACCCGGCGGTGACAGTCAATAGAATTGTACCGCAAGAAGCAAAGAGGACAACAAAACAGCACACCCCTTTGTGGAAGGGGTGTGCTGCGTGAAATGCTTACGCTTTTTTGGCTGACTCGGAAGATTGCGGCGCTGGGCCGGTGTTACGCATGTTCGTCAGGTTCTTGAGCACGTCGAACCAGAAGGGCGCGCCGAGCGAAACGGCCAGCATCGTGATGGTCAGCCCGACGATCTTTTGCAGCCATCCGCCCGCGTCTTGCGGCAGCTTGCCCCAACCCAGGTTGAATTGCCCGATCGTGTTCATCAATTGCGGCAGCGAGGCAGGCTGGGTTTGAGCGGTGGCGGCGATGGCCGCGCGCACCTCTTGCTCGTGCCACAGGCTCTGCGCCAGGTCGAGCGTGTCCACGCCGATGATGACCGTCACCGCCAGCGCCACGATCAGCGTGATCTTTTGAATCAGGCGCTTGTATTTACCCGTCAAGCGATCCATCGCCGAGTTGAACCAGTTTTCGACCCCGGCCCGTGCCTTGTCCACATCTCCATCGGCGTGCTGGAGGATGGAGAGTATAGATTGCCTGGCCGGACTCTCCGGCAGACCTTGGGCCGCGGTATAGACCTCGTCTAATACGGTGGGCTTGCCGCTCGGCGGCACGAGAGCATCGAACACCGCCAGCGCAAACATGTTTGAGGGAACATAGGCGGGCGCTTTGCCCACCTTGGCGGACAACCCTTTGACCAGGGAATGGTTCCAAACCTTGTCAACGAGCTGCGGGTCGCTGAGCAGATTCCGGATGCTCTCTTCCAGGCTATTGGCGCGCAGGTTGAAAATAGTGGCGATGGCCTCGTTGATGTGCGACGAGATCATGCTCAGCAGGAAATAGGTAAAGATCAAACCGATGGCGACGTCGAGAATGGTCGAACCAAACATGAGGGCCTCCTTTAGTTGGATCGTTGGATGCTCTGGGCATCTACACTTGCGCCGCTCTTCTTGCGAGCGCCTGTCGAGCTTTATCATACACCCGGCGCGAGAAAAATACCTAACGGCCTGGTGACTACCCACAACTACGTAGAGTCACAACTACGTAGAGTCCTCAACTTGTTGAGGCAATGGCCCGAACAAGTTCGGGAGTCCGATAAGATGTGGGTAATCAACTACGTAGAGTCCTCAACTTGTTGAGGCAGTGGCCCGAACAAGTTCGGGAGTCCGATAAGATGTGGGTAATCACCAGCTAACGGCAGGTAAGTCCCTTGCGAAGGTCCTGCCTTCGCAAAGGTGGAGACCCTGCGCCGGTTCCGTGGTACAATCTGCCCCAGCATTCCAGACCGCGTCTGTGGGGGCGCAGCTCTTTAGGCGTGAGTGGTATGGCCGATACGCAAGTCGTGATCACCACTGCCACATGTCAAGTCTAGCAGTCTGTCGGAGAAGCGTTTCGGAGTCTAGGCTTTAGCCGGTTTTGGCCGAAAATCGCCGCGTGCTCACCGGCTGAAGCCTCGATTCCGGCCTGTCAGGGTTCTCTCCGACAAGCTCCTAGAAGAGGTGTCAAGTGAGATTCAATTGGCTGATTGGGTTTGTGTTTGTTGTGGCTCTGGCAGGCTGCGCGGGAACCGCTGCTCCAATTTCCACACCGCAAGCTACAGTCATGCTCGCGCCAACGTCCAGGCCCGCGACGCCGACCGCCGCGAGCACTCGAACTTTGCCGGCTGTAACGCGCACGCCGGCGCTGTCGAGCCTGCGCTCCTTCAGGTTGAGCGTCGAGCCGCTGCAATCCGGTTTTGAGCGGCCCGTGTATCTGACGCAGCCCGATGACGGCGCCGACAGGTTGTTTGTCGTCGAGCAGCCGGGACGCATCCGCGTCATTGACAACGGCCAATTGCGAGAGTCGCCCTTTCTCGACATCACATCATTGGTGCTCTCGACGGGAAACGAGCAAGGGCTGCTGAGCGTGGCCTTTCATCCTGACTATAGATCGAATGGATTGTTTTTTGTGAACCACACCCGCAAGCCTGACGGCGCGACAATCATCGCACGCTACCGCGTATCCGGCGATCCGGACAGGGCTGAGCCGAACAGCGCCTTGACCGTCTTGACCATTGGTCAGCCGCAGGCAAATCACAACGGCGGGCTAATCCAATTCGGGCCGGATGGCTATCTCTACATCGGCATGGGCGACGGCGGGGGCCAGGGCGACCAGCACGGAACGATGGGCAACGGCCAGGACCTCGGTGCTTTGCTCGGCAAGCTGCTGCGGATTGACGTG
>CAYGWJ010000124.1:0-51782 GCA_964353405.1 uncultured Anaerolineae bacterium | reverse complement strand
GCGTATCTTCATGCTGCGATTCCTTGACCATGCTGGTTAGAGCTTGGGGTGGGCGATGTGCCTGCCCCAGCCCCAGGTTTACGAAAACTGGACGCTAGTTTGAGCAAATTATACTTGAAATTGCTGTAGCGGGAATTGCTGCTTCCGGGGTGATAGCCAGTGTGATGCCGGCCTGCCTACTCAGAGTGATCAGCCGGATGGCCTCACTCTGCTCGTAAGTCAAAGCACGCGCAGTGACCGCAGCCGAGATGCCCTCGACGGCTCTACGCGCGACGTTCTTGTCGAGCAGCCACGTGAGCGTTGGGGCGGGCATCGTGTTCTCTCAAGTCGTGAGAGCCAGTGGGGTCTTGCGCAAAGATTCGATCCCACAGCGCATCCTGCTCGGACGGGGATAGAGCAAAATAGTCCGCGTAACTCAGCCCATTAATGAACTCGTCTTCCGGAGAGGGCAACCTAGACGCGGCTTGCCTGAAATAGGCAACAGCGGCCTGCTCTTCTCGCATAGCACGGTCTGACGGGACAGGTCGTAACTCGGGCACAAGCTCGACCAGTTGGCGCAACTCGTCAGGCTTGAGCCGCCGCATCACGCCAGCCAACTGTTGCACATAGCCCGGAACCACTGAGGTCATAATCGTCTCACTCGCTCAGAATTGCGCATCTGTTCGCCACGACTTATTTTACCACGAAAGGTCAAGAGAAGGCATCATCTATGGACGAACGCTTCTCGCTTCCGCAATGTAATCGAGAGGTCGCGCAGCAAGCCCAGCACACGCTCAGCCAGCGGCGGGGTGAGCGTCCCCGCGCCGCAAATGGGCGTGATGAGCGCGCGGCGCAGAAGCAAGTCGCGCGCAAAGCCTTTGGCCTCCAGCCGCGCCACACCTGCATCGAACCGCGCCAAAAGCGATTCGACGGTTTCCGTCGCGGCGGCCTGCGGGTTGAGCGTGGGCACAATGCCCCAGCCCAGACTGCCACCCCGCTCAAAAAACGCACGCAGCTCGTCAGGATAGAGTGTGATGGCTTCCAGGTGATCGTAAGCGTCAAAGTCGAGAATGTCCAGGTCGGCTTCCATCAAGAGCGACCAATCCGTATTGGCCTCGCAGTGAACGCCCGTCAGCGCGCTTGCGACGTGAATCGCACCCGCCACCTCGTTCAGATCGCGTAACACATCCTGGCGGCTGATGCTGATAAAGGTCGAAGAGCCAAAGCCCAACAGCGCCGGTTCGTCCATCCAGATCATGACCGGGGCGCCGCACGAACCGAGGTGCTTGATCTGCCACAGCGCCTTGAGCGCCACGCCCTTGACGATGACATCGTGCAACTGCTCGTCATAGTAGACGCAGCGGCGATTCTGGTCGGTGAGATTGGTGCCCCACGTGAACGGGCCTGTGACCTGACCCTTGGCCATCACGGGCGGACTGGCAAGCTTGGGCAAGGCTTCCATCAACGCAGGGAAACCCACGCTGCGCTCCGGCGTGATGGCAAACGATTCGAGCGCGTCCGCATCGCCCGACTCGACGGCGAGGTAGCGAGTAAAGAAATCAGTCAGCGCGTCTTGATGGTCGGGGCGTGACGTGTCAAAGTAGGCGCGCTCGTTTTCTTCGACGACGCCCGGCAAGCCTTCCAGGTATTGCACCATCATAGTTTCGCGCCAGGCACGCTTGGGCAATTGTACCCAGGCAGGGATTTCAGGTGTGTGCGCCAGCAAGAGCGCGGTCGCCTGAGCTATGTCGGTGTGCGGCAGGCTGCCGAGTGTGGTGGGCAAACAGCGAGGTTCAAACGGCGATGGCATCGTGAACTCCTCAGTATGTAGGGATACTCTCCCTCTCCCTAACCCTCTCCCAGGGGGCGAGGGAACTCTCCCTCTCCCTAACCCTCTCCCAGGGGGCGAGGGAGCTCTCCTCTCCCTAACCCTCGCCCAGAGGCGAAGGTACTCCCTTCTCCCTCTGGGAGAAGGGCCGGGGATGAGGGCCGCGAGTATTATAGCCGACTCGCGGCTGACATTCAACTACAGCTTGAGGCGGGGCCGTGCCGCGAGTTCGATCTGGGCGATGAGCGCGCGCGCATTGGCCTGGCGTTCCCAGGCTTTCTTCTTCAGCGCCTGTGTGATGAGCCGCTCCCACGGCAGCCCCAGCCCAGACACAAATCTGTGCAGCGGCGGAGGCGGCGTGTGCAAGTGCTGCATGATCATCCCCAGCTCGTCGTCTGCCTCGAATGGCACTCGACCCGTCAACATCTCAAACATCACAATGCCCAAAGAATAAATGTCGCTGTGCGGGTCGGCTGGCTCTTTGCTCACCTGCTCCGGCGCAAGATAGGCCGCCGTCCCCACGCCGACGGCGGGCGGCGTCTGGCCAACGCGCACGGCAATGCCAAAGTCAGACAGCCGCGCGTTGCCGTCCGGGCCAAGCAAAATATTGCTGGGTTTGACGTCGCGATGGACGATGTCGTGACGATGAACGTAATCGAGCGCCTGCGCAACGTGAACCGCAATCGTCGCCGCATCATCTGGTGGGAGACGGCCACGCTTTGCGAGTTCACGTTGGAGGCTATGACCCTCGATCCATTCCATCACCAGGTATGGCTGGTAATCCTGCTCGCCGGAAGCATAAACATGGACGATATGCGGATGGTCGAGCTTTTGCGAGAATTCGGCTTCCTGTTTGAAACGTTTGAGAAGGTTGGCCTGGCCCAGGCAGTCGGGATTGACGACCTTGAGCGCCACGGCGCGTTCGAGGTCCGGCTGCCAGCCTCGATAGACGGTGGTGCGCTCGCCACGCCGCAAACACGCCACAACCTGGCACGGCCCCATCCACTGGCCCACGAGCGCCGATGCGTCGCAATCGTCGAGACTCATTTGGCTTCAGCCACAATCACCGCCGGGACCTTGATCCATGAATCCACACCGGTCAGGCCGGCCGGGCCGGCGAGCATCAACCCTGACGACGTCCCGCCGTCAAGGTTCAAGGCAGTGTCCAGTTCCAAATCAGACGCGGCGAGGAACGCCGCAAGATTCTTGAGTGTAAAGAACGCATCCGGGCTGACGACAAACACGATGCGCCCCTTGCGATCCTGGCCGACGACGGTGCGGCGCGCGATCTGGCCATCGTCTTCCGATAGGCCCGCTTTGCCGCCGGAATGCACCAGCATGGGAAACGCCTGCACGGCCTGGCGCAGTGGCTCGGACGGGCTGTAAGGTTTGGCGACCAGCCAGCGCACCTCGACCTTATCCGCTCGAACGGCAAACATTCCACCAAAGCCCGTGTACGATTGGCCGCTGCGCGTGCCGTCCGAGATGATCATTCCCGTGGCGTGGTAATCCTCGGTAAAGTATCCCGCGTTGACGGCCAGCAATGGCCTGGCACTGGTGAACCACTCGGACACCTGACGTGGATTCGCACGGTCATACAACACGCGAAAGCGCACACGCGCCGGGTCAACCCGCGCCAGCCACAGCCGGTTGGCGATACCATTCAACTCAACCTTTAGCCGTCGCAGCTCGATGCCGTTGCCTTGCGACTGCCAGCCTGTATCATCCGGCTCCGGTGTGGGCGAAGGCTCCGGACGCACGGTGGGCGATGGAACAAGAGTTGGCGTCGGCGTCTCGGCGCAGGCGAGTGCCGCAAGAAACAGGAGGCAAGAGGCAAGAGGCAAGATAAAGCGCGCCTTGCATCTTGCATCCTGCATCTTGCCTCCTGCATCCTGCATCCTGCGTCCTGCTACAGCTCGTAGAAACACAGCAGCGTGCTCCCATACTTGCGCTCGTCCACCAACGCCAAATGCTCAAGCGAAAGCGGCTCGAACTCGACCGGGTGAATCTGCACGATGACCTGTGAGTCCTCGGAAAGCCAAGCGGGTTTGGCGTCAATTGCGCCCAGCGTCTGCGCCCACAGGCCCTTGTATTGCGGCGGCGCAATGTAGATGTAATCGAACGGTGTATCGGGCGCGCCGGACAGGAACGTGAACACGTCCGCGCGCACGACGCGGGCGCGTTCCGCCAGTTTGGTAAGCGCCAGGTTAGCTCGAATCGTCTCCAGCGCCGCGCGGCCCTGCTCCACAAAGACCGCTTCTTTCGCGCCTCGGCTGAGCGCCTCGATGCCCACGCCGCCTGTACCGGCGAACAAGTCGAGGAAACGCGCGTCGCGGATGTCCGCGCCCAGGATATTGAACAGCGATTCCTTGACCCGGTCGGTGATGGGGCGTGTACCCTCGCCCGGCACAGCTTTGAGTGTACGGCCTTTGGCCGTTCCAGATATGACTCTCATGCTTGATATTTGAAATTTGATATTTGGAATCTGGTTTCTTATACCACAGGTACACCAATCCGCAAAACCATTGACCGGATACGTCAACCGCGTTATACTATCGTGAACGGAACCGGAAAGACTGCGTATGGTCAAGATTCCCATTCCCAGCTTGGACGAAATCACTGCCCGGGCGTGCGAAACATATGGCCTGGAAGCGCGGGACAAGATCAGCCGCGCCTATGAGCGAGCACAAGTGGCCCACGCCAACCAGCGGCGCGAAAGCGGCGAGCCTTACCTCACGCACTGCCACGCCGTCGCTGGCATTCTGTCCGATCTCAACCTTGACCCGGCCACCATTGCCGCCGGCCTGCTCCACGACGTCGTCGAAGATTCTCTTGTGACGGTGTCAGACCTGAAAGTCGAGTTCGGCCAAGAAGTCGCCTCGCTCGTAGATGGCGTGACCAAGCTCACCAAGCTCGACCAGACTTCGGAAAGGCGAGTGGGCTATCGAGAAGACCGCGAATCCGAGTCGCTGCGCAAAATGTTCATCGCCATGGACGAGGACATTCGCGTGGTGCTCATCAAGCTGGCCGACCGCATCCACAACATGCGGACGCTCAGCGCCCTGCCGGAGGATCGGCGCAAGCGCATTGCGCAAGAGACGCTCGAAATCTTTGCGCCTCTGGCCAACCGGCTGGGCATCTGGCAGATGAAGTGGGAGCTGGAAGACCTGGGCTTTCGCTACCTCAACCCGGAACGCTACAAAGAAATTGCCGCGCTCATCCACGAACGCCAGGCCGACCGCGAAACGCACATTGATCAAATCGTCCAGCGGCTGGAGGAACGGCTGGAGGCCGAAGGCATCCAGGCTCAGGTTTCGGGCCGGCCCAAGCACATCTACAGCATCCATCGCAAGATGGAGCGCAAGGGTCTGCCCTTTGAGCAGATCTTTGACGTGCGGGCTGTGCGCGTGATTGTGGAGAGCGTGGCGCAGTGCTACCAGGCGCTCGGCATCGTCCACCAGTTGTGGCGGCCCATCCCCGGCTTTGTGGATGACTATGTCGCCGTGCCCAAAGATAACCTGTATCGCAGTTTGCACACGGCGGTGGTGGCTGACGACGGCAAGACGCTCGAAATTCAAATCCGCACTCAAGAGATGCACCGCACCGCCGAGCTGGGCATCGCCGCTCACTGGAAGTACAAGGAAGGCGGTCAACACGACTCGGCCTACGAGCAAAAAATCGCTTCGCTGCGCTCGCAGATGGACTGGCGTCACGAGGTAACAGACGCGCGCGAGTTCATTGACTCGCTCAAGACCGATGTCTTCCAGGATCGCGTCTACATCTTTACACCCAAGGGCAAGCTGATTGACCTGCCCACGGGCAGCACGCCGATTGACTTTGCCTATTTCATCCACACCGAAATCGGCGACCGCTGCAGGGGCGCCAAGGTCAACGGCAAGCTGGTCAGCCTGGATCAGCAGCTTCGCACGGGCGACCAGATCGAGATTCTCACGGCCAAGCGGGGCGGTCCCAGCCGTGACTGGCTCAACCCTCACCTGGGCTACATCAAGACCGAGCGTGCGCGGACAAAAATCCGCCAGTGGTTCAAGAAGCAAGACCGCAACGTGAACATCCTGCAAGGCCGCGAGATCCTGGACAAGGAACTCAAGCGGCTGGGCGCTACGGATGTCAGCTTTGAGACACTCGTGCCCATGTTCGGCTTTGACAAAGTGGAAGAGTTGCTCGCCGCCATCGGGCAGGGTGACATTAACTCTCAACAGATTGCCACCAAGATCATCGAGACCGAGCGTGAGCAAGAACCAGAGCCGGAGCCGGAAATCACCTCCGCGCCGCCGGTGCCGCTGACGACGTCCAAGGCGCTCTCGGTGCGCGGCACGGGCGGGCTGCTCACCAACATCGCGCGCTGCTGCGGCCCGCTGCCGGGCGATGACATCATCGGTTACATTACGCGCGGGCGCGGCGTGACGATTCACCGCCGCGATTGCTCCAACATCCTGCGCTGCCGCGACCGGGACCGGCTCATCGAGGTAGACTGGGGAAAGTCGGAGGAAACTCACCCGGTGATGGTCAAGATCAAGGGTTATGACCGGGGCGGCTTGCTGCGCGACATCGCCGCCGTCGTCGCCGCCGAAAATGTCAACATGTCCAGCGTCAGCGTGAGCACACAAAAGAGCATCGCCACGTTCTTTGCCACGCTCGAGATCACCAGCATCAGCCAGCTTTCACGCGTGCTGACCAGGATTGACCGTATCCCGAACATTGTCGAAGTGCAGCGGCATACGGCCTAGTCGGCGCCGGCGGCCATCCCTCCCCAGGCTTGCAGGAAAACAAACGGGGCGCTTGCAGCATGAGATGCAGCGCCCCGGGTAAGTCGTCCGGCGACTAGGGTGTCGTGGGTATGCGGTCGAGGTAACGATTGTTGAACAGGTTGACGCCCGACCCGTTGCGTAGAGTGTCCACCCAGGTCTGGTAATTCTGTTGCTGGGCAGTCTGAAGCTGAGTCGAACTCAAAGGCTGCACGCCGCGCCCGGTCAATTGAACGATGAGTGCGCCCGTCCCCGCCGTTTCCGTGATGACAGAGCTGGTCTGGCTCACCGACATCGTCGTGAGAATCTGGGCCAGTGAGGGCGAATACTGCTGGACGACATCACTCACAGGTGTCCACGGCTCGGCGCTGGCCGTGGCGCTGACAACTTGCCCGGCCTGGACGTCGGTGTACAGGCTGTCAAAGCTCGTCCCGGCCTTGAGCCGCGCATCGGCGGCCTGCGCGGCTTCGAGCATCTCAAAGGACATGTAGCGGAACTGCAACTGATCCGCCGAGGTCGCCACGGTCTGGTTGAATTCGTCCTGAAGCTTGCGGCGCAAGATGTCGCTTTCCACCAGCCGGTGAATGTCCTCGCGCGTCATGCCGGTCGGCGCCAATTGGGCCAGGAAATTGGTGAACTGGGCGTTAAAGGCATGCTCGGTCACGGGCGTCGCCGTCGGCTGCGGCGTTTCCGTGGGCTCTGGCGTCGCGGTGGGCGTGAAGCTCAACGTCGGCGTGGGCAGAGGTGTGGGAGAAGCGACCGGAGTGGGTGTGTCCGTCGGGACAGCCGTTGGCGTGGGCGGAACGCGGAAGAAATTGTAACTGTGCTCGATGTTGGTCTGGATTTCTTCAGGCAAGGCCTTGATGTTGCGCTTGGCTGCTTCCTGGCGCACCAGCTCATCTTCAACCAAGGAATCCAGCACCTGCCGTCCCAGGGTAGTAGGATTGGACAGTTGCGACTGAATGCTGCTAATGTTCTGGTCAATCTGCTGGGTGATAAAAGAAAGCTGCGGGTCGGAAGCGAACGTCGCCCGCTGCGCTTCAAGCTGGCTGAGCTGGGAGTTGAGCTGGGCACGAGAGAACTTGACGCGCTTTTGAAAATCAGCCGCGGTGATGTTCTTGCCGTTGACGGATGCCACCGGCTGCTGGGGCTTGAGCACGCGATCATCCAAAATACCATAGCCCACCAACCCGAGGGCGAGGATCAGCGTCGCGGCCAGGCCGATGAGCAGCCAGCGCTGCTGGCGGGCTTCGCGCTCAGCCCGCGCGAGATGTTTGCGAGTCATCTCGCTGGGAACTTTGACTTTGCTCGCTTTAGCCATCCGGGTACCTCGATAGAAATGCAAAAGGCATAGACAAACTTGGGGGCGGCAGCATGATACCGTTCGTGACCAGCCGCGCTGCGACAAAACCGGCCCCAGGCTTCCTATGCCAAGTGTTGCTCAATGTCCCGCCTTTCCCATCAGGGCAGGCGGGGCGACATGTTTAGCGCACGGGCGAAGTCGAGTACGGCAAAAGTGCCAGGTGACGCGCCCGTTTGATCGCCATGGCCATGCGGCGCTGATGCTTGGCGCACGTGCCCGTCTGGCGGCGCGGCCGAATCTTGCCGCGCTCGGTCACGTAACGACGCAGTACATCGGCCTGCTTGTAGTCAATGCGTGAATTCTTTTCCACGCAAAAGGCACATATCTTGGGCTTGCGGATAAACTTGCGCCCGCCGCCAGGGCCGCCTCTTCCCCGGCCACGCTGTCCGCCGCGTCCCTGCGGCGCTCCCTCTACACCATAGGTTTCAAATTCCTCCGCCAAAACGGACCTCCTGTTTCAAACTAGAACGGAAACTCGTCTTCGGCAGGCGGCTCTTGGCCTTCTTCAGAAGGCGCTCCACGCCGCTCGCCTAGAATGATGACCTCGTTGGCGACCAGCTCAGTCCGAAAGTTCTTCTTGCCTTCCTGGTCTTCCCAACCGCGCGTCTGCAAGCGTCCCTCCACATAGACGGGTTGGTCTTTGTGGAGATACTGCTTACAAATTTCAGCCAGGTTGCCCCACGCGACCACGTTGAACCATTCCGTCTCTTCACGGCGGTCACCCTCGCTGGATGTCCACGAGCGCGTTGTGGAAACGCTGAATGAGGTGACGGGCCGTCCGCTGGGCGTGTAGCGCATCTCCGGCTCACGTCCCAACTGACCGATGATCATGACTTTATTCAAGCCCCTCATTTCGTCTGCTCCTCACCTATGCGATAGTTGGGACTGGCGCCGGGTGCTGGCTTACTCGTCGGCGCGCACGAACAAAAAGCGCAGGACTTCCTCGGTGAGCCGGAGATTGCGCTCCAGCTCGCGAAGAGCCTGCGGAGGAAGTTGCGCGCGGATCAAAAAGTACTGGCCCTCGGTGATCTTTTTGATGGGGTAGGCCAGGTGGCGGCGGCCCCAGGGTTCGACCTGGATGGCTTGCCCCCCGGCATTGGTGAGCAGCCCTTTGACCTTGTCCAGCAGGGCTGTCAGCCCGGTGTCTTCCACATCGGGGCGGACAACAAACGTCAATTCGTAATCACGCATCCTCGCTATTTACCTCCTTCTCAAGGGATTTGCCCCCGGTCGTGCGTTACGCCGGGAGCGAGAAGCTGCGAGACGCCGAGGCGGCCCAGGGCCGACCTCAAGCGGGCGGAATATACCACAAGGAGTGGATTTTAGCAAGTCCGTGATATGAGGTGTGGTTAGTGGACACAACCGTTCGTCACGATCTACTCTCCACTGTCCACCTGCCATTATCTCTTCGCAATCAGGATTTGCGGCTTGGGCTGTACAGGTTGAGGCGCAGTCGGCGCAGTCGGCGTAGCCGATACGGCCGCGGATGGCGCCGGCGCTCCGGCCAGCTCAGCGGCCTGCTCGACCACCTTGACGAGCTGGTCGGCGGCATCGGTGCGCCCGTCCTGGCGCAAGTCATCGGCCACGGCGCGCATCCAGGTCAAGAGCTGCGGGCCGAGTGCCTTGCGGTTGGCTTCCAAGAGCTTGCGCGTCTCGTCGGGAAAAGCGGCGGAAAGCAGTGCGTTGACAAAACGCACTTCCGGCGGTTGAGCGGCGGCAATCGAGCGGCTGACGGCATCGGCCACGGCCTGCAATCGGTCGAACGTCGCCGGCTGCTTTTGCTGCTCGGCGGCCTGCAGATTCGCTTCCAGCACGTTAAAGAACATCTCGTCCAGTTCATCCAGGTGTTCCCGCACGGCCTGGTCCAGATTTTCGCTGATCATGATCTCGCGCAACAGTGCAGCGCGCTGATCAAGCGCGGCTTTCGTCGCGGCGTCGAGTTTTTCACGCAATGCCAGAATCTCTTTGCGCAGCTCGATCAAACGATCGGATTCGGCCTTGTTGCCTGCCGCAGTGGCCGCCTCGATCTTGGTCGTGAGCGCCTGAAAGAACGGATAGTCGAGCAACGGCCGACCGAACGCCAACAGCGCCTGGCGCGTGGCGGTGTCTGGCGCTTGCACGAGCTGGTCAAGCAATGTCTCGCGGTCTGGCTTGGCCTGGAACGCCTCGAGCGCCATTTGCTGAACCTTGACCTTTTGGCCGACAGTGGTCAGCTCCAAGAGATTATTACGCAGAGTTACCAGTTGTTGAAACTCTTGCGCAGCCCGATCCGATTGCGAGGCGGCCAGTACAGCGCTGAGCAACTGGAAGAATGCCAGGTCAATATCTTTGTCGTGCTCGCGGATGAGCGCCCGCTGCCCGTCATGGTCCGTCGTCTCGAGCATTTGCTGGAGCAATTGCAGCTTGGCTTCTTGCGCCGCCAGCATCTCTTTGGTGACGCCGTCCGCTTCCAGCACGGCGTCGAGCAGGCTCTGCAAAGTAAAGAATTGCTTGGGCATGAGCAGATAGCCCTTGCGTTTTTGCTCCGGCAGGCGCGTCATCAACGCGTTGGTCAATTGGCCGATCAGGCGTTGCTGGTCCGAGTCCTGGAGGCCTATTTGCATCGGCAAAAAGACATACGCCAGTCCTTTGTTTCCGTCGTGATAGAGGAACGGCGTCGCCAGCGCGCCGCTCGCGTGGCAGACCGGGCAGGTGAAAGCGTTCAGTCGGCCCGAAAGCAAAGCCGTCTTGAGCGCGGGTTCTTCGGTGACATCCACGATTTGTCGCAGAGGCACCGTGATCTGCGAACGGCAGGACGGGCACTGAATCGGTGTAGGAGCAGGTGGAAATGGCATTCAAAATCCTTTCGTGTTGTTTTACCCCACGCCAAGACGCAAAGGTTCCCCCTTGCGTCTTTTCGTCGCGTGCCCCCGCGCTTTTCGGGAGCGGCGTGAGAAGAATTTACCCTCTTGGTAAAGAAAAACTGAACGATGCGCCTCGGCCCGGCGTGGACTCGACCCAGAGTTTTCCGCCGTGCGCTTCGATGACGGCCTGCGCCAGGTACAGCCCCAGCCCACTTCCGGCGGTGCGCCGGCTGAGCGCATCGTCCACGCGATAGAACCGCTCAAAGATCCGGTCTTGCTCTTCGACCGGGATGCCGATGCCCTCGTCACTTACGGACACGGCCACTTGATCCGGCAGCGCACGGCCCGTGATGCGCACCGCGCCGCCTTTCGGCGAATACTTGATCGCGTTGCCGATGAGATTCGAAAGCACCTGCTCCAATCGCGCGGCATCGGCCTGGATGACGGGAAAGCTGGACGGGAACTCGGCGCTCAATTCGTGCGGCGTGGTCTGCGTGCGGAATTTCTTGACCAGTTGCAGGGCCATCTGGTCAAGCGCCACATCGCTCAAGTTCAGCTTTAACCCGCCCGCCTGCAAACGGCTGGCGTCGAGCAAGTTGTCAATGAGCTGCGTTAGCCGGTCGGCTTCTTCTTCGATGACCGTGGCGCTGGAGCGGATCGTCGCCGCATCCCAGCGCGCATCTTCACGGCGCAGCGTCCCGGCGTATCCCTTGATGAGCGCGACGGGCGTCTTGAGTTCGTGCGAGATGATCGAGATAAAGGTGCTCTTGAGCTCGTCCGCCTCACGGAAGCGCGTAATGTCGCGCACGGAGCCGACAATATTCACCAATCGCCCTTCGCGGTCGAGCACGGGCGCGTAGGTGATGCCGACACTTACACGGCTGCCGTCGGGCCGGATCAAATCGCCTTCCACATAGAGCGGGCCGCTGCCCACCAGGGGCCAACCGCCCGCTTCAGCTTCAGCCAGCGCCATCCCCGCGCGCTGATTCTGCAACTGGATCACGTCTTCGTGCGCCGCGTAAAGCGCCTGGGCCGCGCCCAGTCCCGTCATCCTCGCCAGCGCCCGGTTGAACACCGTGATACGATGCGCCGCGTCCAAAATCATTACGCCGTCCGCGCTGGCTTGGATGATGGCGTCGAGCCGACGCTTTTCACGCGCGATCTCTTGATAGAGCCGCGCGTTGTTGACGGCAATAGCAGCCTGGTCGGCGAACGACTCGAGCACCTGCCGCTCGTCGGACGAAAACCGCAGTCCCCGCTCGCGGAAAATGTAAATCGCGCCCACGAGCTTGGCGCCGACCATCATCGGCAATGCCACCACCTGCTGCAGCCCGAGTCGCACCGAACGCGCGACGAGGGTGAGCTTGCGCTCCAGTTCCGGGATGGCCCAGCCGGACGCGTCGGCTTGCTCCGGCAAATCGGTCAACAGCGGGCCAAACAAATCAAGCGCCTGGGGCGAGATGCCGTAACTGGCGCTGATCGCATAGCTCTCGTCTTCCTGGCGCAGAGCGATGAGGCCTGCCTGACCGGCCAACATCTCGGCGGCGGCTTGCAGAATCTTGCGCAACACCGCGCTCAAATCGAGTTGGGCCGTCAGCGCGCGGCTGATTTCGAGCAAATAGTCACGCTGTCGAACGCGATAATCAGTCAGCATCAACATCGGCGGCGTATTGTACCAGAGTTTGCCGATTTGCGCCCGTTAGGCTTTATGCTAGAATACTCTCGTCGGTGGCCGGATTTGCATAGCAGGGTTGCCGTCTCGGGAGGGGTCGCCATGGCGGGATATGTGAACATTCTCAAGCGAACAGACATTTTCTATGATCTCACGCCTATGCACCTGGAAATGATTTCTGCCATCTGCGAGGAAAAGAACGCGCGCGCGGGCCAAGTGATCTTTGAAGAGAACTCGCCCGGCAATGAGTTGTACGTCATCGTGCGCGGCGAAGTCGAGATTTTGCTGGACCCGAGTCTGGTGGGGGGAGCGACGACGCGCAAAGGCACCGGGCCGGTGACGATTTCAACATTGCGCGACGGGCAGACGTTTGGCGAGGTGGCGCTGGTGGATCAGGGTGTGCGCAGCGCAACAGCTCGGTGTGCCACGGACAATGTCCGGTTGCTGGTGATCCCGCGCCAGAAACTGCTCGTGCTGTGCGAGACTTATCCGGAGCTGGGCTACCGCGTGATGCGGAACATGGCGGCGGACCTGGCATTCAAGATTCGCAACAGCGACCTGTCCATGCGCGAGCAGTTGCTCTGGCGACCCCGGCAGGCCATTTAACTGACCGTGTCTCTTGTTGAACCTTGAGGGCGGCATTATTTCATGTGCCGCCTTTGTATTTCTGGAGGTGAAATGCACGCCGAAGTTATCACGAGTGGCAGCGAGCTGCTGTTGGGTCAACTGGTAGACACCAATTCAGCCTTTATCGCGCGGACGCTGCGTAGCATCGGGTTGAACCTGTATTACAAGACGACCGTCGGCGACAATAAAGACCGGCTGGTAAAAGTGCTACGCATTGCGATGGCCCGCTCCGACGTGGTTATCACCACGGGCGGGCTGGGGCCGACGGTGGACGACGTGACACGCCCCGCCGTCGCGCGCGCCACAGGTCGTGAACTCGAATTTCGCCCGGACTTGCTCGAACAGATCGAGGCGCGCTTTAAAAGTTTTGGCGTGCCGATGAGCGAGAACAATCGCCGCCAGGCTTTCATCCCGCAAGGTGCGCTGGCCATCGAAAACCCGGTGGGAACGGCGCCGTCGTTCATCGTCGAGCACGAGCGCAGAATCGTCATCAGCATCCCCGGCGTGCCCAGCGAGATGGAATACCTGCTCACACGTCAAGTCGTGCCGTACTTGAAAAAGAAGCTGAGCTTGCGCGAGGTCATCATCACGCGGACGCTGCACACCGTCGGACTGGGCGAGAGTCGGATTGACACCGCCATCGCCGATTTGCAGACCGGCAGCAATCCGACCGTGGGGCTTTCCGCGCATCCCGGCCAGACGGACATTCGCATCGCCGCCAAGGCGGCAAGCGAAGAGGAAGCAAGCGCACTCTTCGCGCCGGTCGAGGCGCAGATACGCGAGCGGCTCAACGTAAGCGTCTACGGCGCGGACGACGACACGCTAGAGGACGTCGTCGCGTGCTGGCTGGCGGACCGTGGCCTCAAGGTAGCAACCATCGAAGCAGGCACCGGTGGACAGTTGGCCGGGCGACTGGCTGGAGTGCCGAATTGTCGTCAAGTGTTTCTCGGCGGTCGTGTCGTGCCCGAGCTGGGCGGCTCGGCGGCAGACACGGCGAAAGCGTTGCGCGCCGAGTCAGGCGATGCGTTAGCGTTGGCTGCCTATGCCGGTTCATCAGACGACCGCAAACTTTATCTCGAGGTTGCCCTGGCCACGCCAGAGGGCGTCAAGACGTCGAGCCGGGGATTCAGCGGCTCGCCTAAACTCGGCGCAGAGTGGGCGGCGAATGCGGCGTTGGGGTTGGTGTGGAGGTATTTGCAGGAATAGAACAACCTCCCGCAGGTGTCCATTCTGCGGGAGGTTTTTCGCTACTAGAGATATTTTTTCTCCGCCTCGATCAGCGCATCCTCAAAGATCGCCAGACCCTCGTCGGCCAACGGCCTGGGCAGCATCAGCGGCGGCATGATGCGCGTGGAGCTGCGCCCGCAGCCCAGCATCAACAGCCCACGCTCAAAGCAGCCGTGCACCAGCGCATCGCGCAACTGCTTGGCCGGCTCTTTGGTCTTTTTATCCTTGACCAGCTCGATACCGATCATCAAGCCTTTGCCGCGCACGTCGCCGACCGAAGCATGGCGCGACTGCATCTCGGCCAGCGCGTCCAGGATGTACTCGCCCACGACGGCAGCATTTTCCATCATGCCGTTTTCGATCAGCTCGATCGTCTTGAGCGCGGCGACGCAGGCCAGCGGATTGCCGCCGTAGGTATTGCCATGCGCGCCGGCGGTCCATTTCTTGATAACACTCTGCCGCGCGATCATCAACCCCAGCGGCATGCCGGAGGCGATGCCCTTGGCGCTGCAAACAATGTCCGGTTCCACGCCCCAGTGCTCGATGGCCCACCACTTGCCCGTGCGGCCCACGCCCGATTGCACCTCGTCGGTGATGAGCAGGATGCCATGCTTGTCACACAGCCTGCGCAGGCGAGGAAAAAAGTGCGGCGGCGGCACGATATAGCCGCCTTCGCCTTGAATCGGCTCAACCACGACGGCGGCCACTTCATCCGGAGGCAGCGAGTCAGCGAACAGCACGTTTTCGATATAATCTACGACGGCATCACCCGCGTCGTCGCCCGGCGGCGTGAGGAACAGCGGCCGGTACGGATCGGGAAAGGGAACGTGCCACACGCCGGGCATCGTCGGGAAAAAACGCTCCTGCTGCGTGAACTTGCTGGCGGTGAAGGACAGGCTGCCCATCGAGCGGCCATGGAATGCGCCGAGAAAGCCGATAAAGCGCGGCCGGCCCGTGGCGTATTTGGCGAGCTTGATGGCCGCTTCGATCGTCTCAGTGCCCGAGTTGGCGTAAAAGATGCCAATGTCTTCCTTCATCGGCGCAATCTCGTTGATCTTTTCGCCGAGTGACGCCATCGAGTCGTGATAATAGTCAGACGAGATGTGAATAAACTTTTCGGCTTGGCGTTGTATGGCTTTGACCACCTCGGGATGCGCGTGGCCGGTGGCAAGGACGGCGATGCCTGCGGCAAAGTCAATATACCGGTTGCCGTCCACGTCCCAGCATTCGGCCCCCTGTCCATAGTCCATCACAAACGGATAGTCGCGCGGGTAAGAGGGCGAAGTGTGCTTCTGGTCGCGCGCAAGAATAGCCTGGGCCTTGGGGCCGGGCACGTTGAGTTTATAGATAGACATTTCGAGTCTCCTGTTCGTATTGCGCAACGGACGCCCAGAGCGCAATACGGAATACATGTGCGGATAATAAGTCACACCGGGTTGAACGCTGAAATGTCAATCGCTGTCAGCGGTGAACCGCTTGACGCGGGCCGCCCAACAAACGGGCTGAGGAGCGATTCGGAGAAAACTGGTGTGAAGCATCTTGCACCTTTCGCAATCATTTTACCACAACTTTTGCTAGAAGGATGCGGTCAGTGCCATCGGCCAGTTTGAGCCGCCCTCGCGAATCGTACAGGCCGACTTCAAGGGTGTACTTGCCGGGCGGAGCGTCGGGCGGGACTCGCAGTGTGAAAGTGTTGCGAATGAGCGCGCCCTCCGTCCAGAGCGACGTGGGATAGTTATCCGCTCCGGCGATGTGATCCGAACCGCCAACCATTTTCCCGTCCGGAGCCAGAAGGTGTGTAAAGGTTTGATAGTTGCCTGCGATGTGACCCGAGGCTAGCCAGTACAGCGCCAGGTCGAAATCTTCGCCCGGCGCGTGAGTATAGGGACTCAAACCGTAAGCCGTCAGCGCGATGGGCTCGGTAAAGCGCCAGCCTGGCGCCAGTTCGGGAACGATACCGAAGGGCGGATGACCTTGCAGGTCAAACAGCATCAGGCGCATCTCTTGGAAATCTTGGCCCACGCCCAATCGCCGCGCTCTAGTAAGCAGTTCGTCCATCACGACATCCGTGGGATCGGCCAGCTCGCGCTGCCATAACACAAGCCACAACCGATGATGCCCGCGCGCAACGTCTTCCAGCTGGCGCGCGGCACGGTAGTCGAGCGGCGACTGCGCGGGTGGCATGATGCTGTTGGGCATCGAGATGACCGGATTTTTCCCTCGATAGTAGTACTCAAACACCGGCAACTGGTGACCGCTCAACAGTACGATGACATCACCAGGCTCTTGGTGGTCGGTGACGTAGGCCGCCACACCGCGCACGTCCGGGCGCTGGCGGGCAGGATCGAAATATGTGGCGCGGAGCGAGAGCGCGCCAGTGATGAACAGCACAGCTACGCCCGAGACGACCATAACACGCCGCCCGTAGGACAAGGCGGCATTTTGTCCTGCGACGGATCGCCCCATCGCCGAGAGCCCCGCGCCGACCGAAAGACAAAACGCGGGCAGCGCTTCGATCAAATACCTCGGCGCGAACTTGGGTTTATTCCATGCAAGGGCGGCCATCACTGCCACGGGGACAGCCACGAGCAGCGCCGTGATGACGCGATTCAGCCGCGTCGTCCCCGGCTGTTCCGCCCATGCACCGATGACAGCCAGCACTCCCATCGCGCCGACCGCCCACGCGGCAACGGCAGTTGGCGCAACATCGCCAGTGGCAAAAGCGCGCAGCGTATCGTTCACCACTGTTTGCCATCCAACGCGGCCGGGAAAGTAGGTGGCGTTGGTGGCGGCTTGACGAATCGTGTTAGGCAGCCACGGGGCAAAGGCGATCACGACGACCATTTGCGAAAGCCAGAAGCGTAATGTGTACTGCGTATGGCTTGATCCGTTTCGCAGGCGGCACGCCAGCACAGCGAAGAATGCCACGTTGAGCGCCAGCAGGGTGAACGCAGCATAGTAGTGAGTGTATAGCGCAGCAACGGATGACACGACCAGAGTCGCGCCTGCCCACCCGTCACCCTGAGCCATTTCGCGGCGAAGGGTCCCTTGCCCGTGCGGACGAGACGCTTTGTCTTCGCCGCTGCGCGGCTCAGAATGACAAAAGAGGCGGACAAAGGCCCATGTGGCAAGGAGTGTGAGGGCCAAAAGAATCGAGTACCCGCGCGTCTCTTGCGCGTACCACACGGCCAGGGCCGAGGCCGCCAAAAGGAGAGCGCCGATTGCGCCGATGGCTTGGGTCATCATCTCGCGGCCCAGCCGCCACGTGAGTGCCACAGCCAGCACGCTCCACCAGAGTGAAAGGAATCGCACGGCAAACTCGCTCCGGCCGGCGACTTGCATCCACACGCCCAGCAGGAGCGCATGAAGCGGCGGGTGGTCGGTGAGGGCGCTCGCCTGGATCGTATTCAGCGGCGACAGGCTGGCCAGGTAGACGCTCAACCCTTCGTCGTACCACAAGCTCTGCGTGCCAAGGTGAAAAACGCGCAAGCCGAACGCCAGCCAGCAAATTGCTGTGATGGCTCCTAATCGTCGAATGCTGACCACTGACCGTCCCCTGACGAGGATGTGCGACCGACCACTGATCACCGGTTACTCCAACCTCATACACCGCGCCAAACCAATCATGGTGTCCAGTGGGCGATCCAGCCATACGGCACGGTTCACCAGCCACGCCCACACACCGCCCAGCCATGCGCCGATCACAACGTCAGCGGGATAGTGAGCGCCCCCCACGACGCGAGCCAGTGTCATGCCGACGCTCAACGCCAGCATCATCGCGCCCCAGCGCCGCTGCCTCAACCCTATAGCGAGGGAGAGCGCAAAACAAACCGTCGCCGCGTTGCTGGGCATAGACGAATCCGAAGGGTGATAGAACAGCAGGCGCACGCTGTCGTCGAACGTGAACGGGCGCGGACGAAAGTAGATTTCGTTGATGAGCTTGAGCATGAGGCTGGCCAGCGCCAGCGCGACGAGCGCGCGCAGCACCGTGCGCTGCAGCTTGTGGCGCTCGTCGTCATCCCGACCGGCGAACCACAGGGCCAGCAATGCCAACACGAGCGCTGTCGGCACGATATAGTCGTTCATCAAGAATTGTACTGGCACATCTATCAACGGCGTGCGGAGCGCCAATCCGTTCAGCGCGTGAAACAGTGGCAGGTCAAAGATGACAACAACCAACGAGATTCCCAAGATCAAAATCAATAGGAGGGAGGATTGCAGAGTGTGAGTTGCGGATCGTTCCATTCGAGCAAGCCGCACCAAAATCTGCGCGCCTCCCATCAAGCCCGAAATCAAGCGGGTGACGACCACGGCAAGCAGCGCTGCTCCGCCAAAGAGGAACGTCATCTCTCCGCCCGCCGGGCCGGGGGTGAGGAGCTCTAGCGCAAGCGCGTAAAAGCCGAGGAACGCGCCCGCTATGATGGCAATGCCGATAGTATAGCTTATCCCGTCTCGACGCGCGCGGGCCACCTGCAATGCGCCCAGGCACGCGATGAACGCAAAGACCAGATAGTTGCCGACGAGATACCAGGGGATGTAGGCTCGAATCACACGAGCATTATAGCATAACGACCACCGACCGGGGACTCGGGACCGCTGAACCTTGAATCAGGCTTGCTCTACGGCGATACGCGCGGCACGCTCGTCAAGCCAGGCCTTGTCTTCGACGCGCAAAAGATACGGATTGAACAACTGCCCGACGCAGAACACGACCAGCACCGCGCCGAGCACGGCGACAACCAAGCCCGGATTGAATCGCCCCCCCAACCATCCGGCGAGCGCCGTGCTGAGCGGCCAAGTGAACTGGGCAATCAATCGCCGCACGGCAAACACGCGGCCCTGCAACTCGCGGGGCGTCTGCGTTTGCCAGATGGTCTGCGAATGCGCATTCATGACCGGTATCATAGCCGGAATGAGGAAATTCATCGCGGCGGTGAGAAACAGAATTGGCGAAAGTCCAAAGATGATCTGAGCGATGCCGGATGCAATCATCGAGACGACGACGCCGTACACGCGCTTGCTTTTCAATCCGCCCCATGCGCTGATAAACACGCCGCCGACCACGCCGCCAATGCCCGCCGCCGAGCCGAGAAACGCCATCGCCGTTTCGAACGTGAATCCACGCGCGCCCCAGTCCGTTGCCAGGTTGAACTTGAGCAACAAGGGCAGGAACACTTGCAGGGGCCCGCCGACGAAATTGGCAACGGTGAATGTGCCCAACAGCCACAGCATCGGGCGGCGATGCCAGATGTAGAGCGCACCTTCTTTGACATCGGCCAAGAGGCTTTTCTTCGGACTACCTGCTTCACCCAAATCCGTGCGCTTGGGCGAAGGAATGTAGAGAAAAACGAGGGTCGCCGCCGCAAGAAAGAACGTCACTGCGTCAATCATCATCACCAGTGACGCGCCGTTCGAGAGCTGACCGAGCGCCATGCCCATGCGGCCCGGAATCATGCCCTGCCTGGCAAGCGCAGGAATCGAAATGATCGTGGCCGCAATCGCGGGCGAAAGGATGCCAGACAGCCCCCAGACCGTTTGCATCATGCCGTTGGCGCGCGGCAGTTGTTCCTCGGGCACGATCATGGCATACGAAGTATCGAACGCCGCGCCGTGAAACGCGCCAATGATCGCCGCGACCACCAGGAGAACAAGCAACAGCGGCAGGTTCAGCGAGTTGGTGACAACCAACATTGCCAGCAGCACACTCAAACAGCCGCTGGCAAAATCCATCGCCATCATCGTCCGCTTGCGGTCATGCCGGTCGGCCCACGCGCCCGCAATCGGCGCACCAAATACGACCGGCACCGCAAAGGCTAAAGCAGTTGCCGAAAGCGCCGCGGCCAACTGCGGTTTTTGCTCGGGGAGTGGATACAACGTTTGCGTGAGCCAGATAGTGAGTGCAAAGAACGTGAGCGCGCTGCCAAACACCGAGATGGATTGTGTGACCCACACGATCAGGAATGTGCGGAAACCATTTGGGGGCGCATGGCATGACATGTGATTTCTCGATGGCCCACAAATGACGCAAAGGGCACGCAGGCCATTATACGCCGTTCGTGTCCTTTGCGTCTGTCGAAGGAGAGTGGGCCAGTCAGTCGTCTTCGCGGATCAACAGCGTCATCACCAAGCTGATGATACTCACGACCAACGCGCCCCAGAACGCCGGCCAAAAGCCCTCGACCACAAAGATCAATCCCACCGCGCGGCTGAGGGCCGAGGTGAGCAGCAGCATCGCCGCGTTGAGGACGAGCGTAAAGAATCCCAGCGTCAGGATGATGAGCGGGCAGGTAAGCAGACTGAGCAATGGACGGATGAGCGCGTTGACCAGGCCGAAGACCAGGGCCACTCCCAACACAGCCAACACGCTATCGCCCACTTGGATGCCCGGCACAATGTGCGCGGCAACATACAATGCCACCGCGTTGATGAGCCAGCGCAACAGGAATTTGTTCATGTCATCACTCTCCTCTGTCACTCTGAGCGAAGCGTAGAGTCTCTTCCGTGCGCGAACGAGATTCCTCGCTTTGCTCGGAATGACAGAATAGTGATTGCTCGGAATGACAGAATAGTGAGGACTTTACTCCACATAGATTTCGACGCGCTCGCCGTCTTCCTCGTCTACCACGTCCACAATCTTGCCCTGCGAGCCGCTCTTGATCGCCGCCACGACCTCGTCAAAATCAATGCCTTCGACATCGGGCGCAAAGCGCGCGCCCATTTTGATGCCCACGTTCACCAGGCTCATCGGGATGTTGATGTTCACCTTGTTGCGCCCACTCGCCAGGTCGGTGACGCGGACGCGGAACTGCTTGGGGCCGGGGCCGCTCGCTTCGCGCTTCGATACGTCGGTCTTGCTCCCGGCGGAAAGCGCGGCCAAGAGCTTGGCCCCTTCCTCGGCGCTGATCTTGCCTTCTTCGATCATCTTTAGGATTTGCATTCGTTCTTCTACGGTTGCCATGATCCACCTCTTGTCTAGCGTGATGGGCGCGCCGCGAGATCACACGGCGCGCATCACGATATTATCCAATGTAAACTTGCACGTGCTCCCCGCTGTCGTCGTCATTCACGTCCACATACAGCGGCTCGTTGCCTTCCTTCAATGCGTCGGCCAGGCCCAGGATGGCCTCGTCCACACCCGTGTCTCTGAACTGCGGCACAAAGGGCTTTATAATCTTGATGACCCATGCCGTCAGCTTGATCGGCAGCGGCAGGCTGATGCTTACACGCGCAGCGTCTTTGCCACGGACGCGCACGTGTACCCAGCGCGCCGTCCGCAGCCACCATGCGGTAACCGTGATGAGGACACCAACCGCGAACAGGGGCCAACCGCACAACGCCCAGCCCCAACCGGCTCGCGCGCCGTAAACGGCATAGAGCAGGATCGCTCCAAGAATGATAACCCCGACACCCGCATACAGCGGATAAATCCAAAACTGCGCCAGACTCTTGGGGACCTCAAGCGGCGGCGCAGAGGGCCCGGCTTCTGGTTCGATCACTTCCGGTTCAGCTTCAGTGGACGGGGTCGGCCCCAACTCGTTGATCAAGCGCACAGCCTCGTCGGCCTTGATCTCGCCTGTCTCCACTCGCTTGAGAATCTTTATTCGTTCGTCGTCCATGATTTTGTCCTATCTGCCTCACGGATTGGCGATCCCTATTATCCTGCCAGTACCTGTCCATCGCACACCGTCACGCCCGCCGAGCCGCTGATGCGCACGTCAATGTTGTCCGCGTCCACACGATCCAGGCATAGACTGCCGGCTCCGGACAAGTTCATCTGTACTTCGCGCGTCCAGCTTTCCCAGGCGAATATCGCCGTGACCACTCAGCCGCACACGAAAGCGACCGGCCTTGAGGTCAGGCGCTTTAATTTTGCTGCTGCCCGAAAGCGTCAGACTCAAGTATCCCCTTCGCCAGGCTATTGTGAGTCGACAGCCAAACTAATCGGGCCCTGCGGTGACCGGGCAGGCCGCGGCTCCCTGACCAACACACCAAATAGCAGGCCAGCGAAAATCACTACAGCGCCGCAAGCCAGGTACACGGCGGGAATGCCCACCAGTTCCGCTGCGCCGCCCGCTGCCGCCATCGAGAGCATGCCAGCCATGCTGCCGAACGTGCCGAACGCGCTCGACACCCGCCCACGCGTTCGATCAGGCGTGCTCAGTTGCATCAGCGTCGTCAACGCTGTTTCTGCCGGCGCCAGTGCCAGTCCCAGCACGAACGTAAAGCCGGCGATAAAGACAAAACTTGGCGCGACGCCGGTGAGGCCAAGCATCAGTCCGATAACGACGAGTCCCGCGGTGCCGAGATGCACTTTGCTAAATCGCGCAGCCAGCCAACCCATGGCCAGTCCACCCAGCGCCATGCCTACGCCCTGCATAGAGTCCACGATGCCGATGCCTTCCGGACCGACGCCATAGTTGCGCGAGAGTAGCGGCACCCACAGCACATTGATTGCACCAATGCCCAGATGCACGACCGAGAGACTCAACACGATGCCGCGCAGCACCGGCTGGCCGAACAAAAAGCCCAGGCCGTCCTTCAACTCGCCCCACAACGCGCCCATCGTCTGGCCACCGGCATATTGGGCTTCGCTCTTGACCGTGCCGATGCTCCAGATGGCGACTGCCGAAACGAGAAACGAGACAGAATCAGCCACGAACGCGACGCCCTCACCCCACAGGCCAATGGCAAATCCCGCCAGCGCCGGACCGATCAGCAGTGAAGCCGTCTCGGTCAATTGCGCCAGGCCATTCGCGGCCATCAATTCATTCTCCGCCACGAGCACTGGAATCAGCGCCGAGCGCGCCGGAAAGAACAGGCGGCTGGCGACCGACACCATAAAGCCGACAACGTACAGAAGCCAGACCGTTTGCGCGTTGTGAACCAGCAGACCGCCCAGCACCAGCGCCGCACGCGCCACATCCGTCACGATCATCACGCGCCGCCGATCCCAGCGATCCACCAGAACGCCCGCCGGAAGTCCAAACAGCAGTTGCGGTAGCGCGAATCCGAGAATCATCGCCAGGCCGATCGCGGCCGTCGAGCCGGTCAGCTTGTTGATCAGAATCGGCACCGCCAGAAAGTAAAAATAATCGCCGATGGCCGAAATCACCTGTCCGAGCCACAGGCGAGCAAATCGCCCATTCCTCAGAACCTGGGTAAAGCCAACACTTGGTCGTTCCATGACACTACCTAAAGCTCCCCGGCGCAAATTCCCAAGGCCCTGTCAGCCGGGGAACTCGGGAACCTGGAAAGTTGATCTCCGCCTTGCTAAAGCTGTGAACCAGCGGCAGATTCAACCACACACGAATTGACCGCCGACACATCGGGCCGTTTGATCCAGCGGCCGAGTGCCAAAAAGCCCACGGCCGCTAACCCATTGAGTGCAAAAGCCGCATACCAAATATAGCGACCATCAAGCCTGTCCATCACAGCTCCGCCCACGAGCGGCCCCGCTCCATAGGCAATCGTCCATACCAACCCAAACACACCCATGTACCGGCCTCTCATCGTCTCGGGCGCAATGTCGGCTGCGAACGCCTGTGACACGGGTGATGTAAACATCTCGCCGACTGTCCAGATCGCCTGGGCTAGGAAGAACAGCGGCAGCACGCCGACAAAACCGAACATCCCGAAACCCACGGCAAAGAATGCGCCACCCAGGGCCATCATCGCCGTGCGCGTAAAGCGATCGGTAAAGCGCGTGATCGGGAACTGGAACAAAACGACCATCGCCGCGTTCAGGCTCATCAACAAGCCATACCACTGCTCGGTCACGCCGAAACTTTTGTTGAGATAAACCGGCAGCGTGGTATTCATCTGCGAGTAAACAATCGCCATCACCATATACAATCCGCAGAACAACATAAAGGTCTGATCAGCCAGCACTCGGCCCAGGTTTTCCTGCTGTGGTTGTGTGGACGATTCAACAACAATCTTTTGCGGCCGCGTCTCTTGTATGCGCAGCGCTATAATCAAGCCATAGATGACCGCCGCGATCGCGGCAATCCCGAACAACACCAGATACGAGCGCGTGGCGATGAACCCGCCAATGGCCGGCCCGATGGCGATACCGAGATTCTGCACAACACGTAACAGGCCAAAAGCCTGTGCGCGTTTGTTGGTCTCCATCAGATCGGCAATCATGGCATTGATGGCTGGGCCAAAGATAGCACCGGTCAACCCCATCAATACCACGACGATAGCGACAAACGCCAGCCGCCCCAGCTCGCTGGATGATGTCAGTGTGCCTGTGAGACCCATGCATAAAACCGCGGCGCCGTTCCCAAACAGGCTAAAGAGCATCACCGGCTTGCGACCCACACGATCCACGAACGTTCCGCCTGCCAACAGCGCGACCGTCGAAACGACGGCATACGTGGCAAAGATGATGCCCACGCCCGTCATCGAAAAGCCCAACTGGCGCGTCAGGTACAGACTGAAAAACGGAAAGACCAACCCACTGCCTGTCGCATTAATCAGCGCGCCAAAGAATAGCGTCCAGAATTGGCGTGGGTACTCGTCCCACGTTTTGCGTATTCGATCAATCACGTTGCGTGCCTCGATTCGGCAAGTCACCCTTCGTTATCTTAGATTCAACTTCATGTGCGCCAGCGTCCGCACGAGCCGGAGGCCATACTGCTGGAACACTGCCAGCGCGTCCACCTCCTCCGCCGGATGTGCGAGCTGCATGGTGCGCGAGGCTACCTGACGCATCCCCAAAGCTGCCCGAGTCAGCTCGGCGTGAAAGCGGTGGCCGGTCGCAACCCACACCCGCAGCCTGCCTTCATCGCGCGGATTACGGAACATCTCGGCCTCGACGGCCCCCACAATCTTGCTTTCCGACTCGACCACCCACCACGCTTCACTGCGGCCCGAAAGCCACAAATCAACCTTTCGATCCCAGCCGAAAACAAACTCGCTCTCGCGTAACGGCTCAGCCCAGCGCAGACCCTCGGGCGTGACGGATCGAGCCAGCGAAAAGACCTGGGCTTCCTCGCCAGCGCGCGGCTTGCGAATCCATGCGCTGATCTGCGTGCTCGTTTCCGGCAGAGGCGCATTCGCCTCGCGCCGCAACTGCGCCGCCGCGCCGGTCTGCTGAAAGCCCAGGCTCTGATAGAGATGCCGCGCGGGTGTGTTGTCCGCGCTGACTTCCAATGCCACCGACGACGAACCCTCTTGACGCGCGCGTTCGATGCAGGCTTCCATGAGCTGGCGGGCGATGCCGTGCCCGCGATACTCGGGCAGCACCGCCACATTGCCGATGATGTGACCTCGCCCGTAAGCCGGCGAGCGCCTCACCGTGGCATTACCCACCACACGGCCCGCATCCACATAGACGAATCCCGGCGCAAAGCCTTCGCCGACCGGTACGAACAGTTCCATCCACCAGGCCAGCGGCCCAAGCTTGCCGAAAGCGCGCATCTCGTTCACGGCACGCTCACCGCCCGCATCCATCTCGCCCCGAAACGACGCCACCAGCAAATCGGCTACGCCGGTCAGGTCGCGCGCCGGGTCCAGCGGGCGAACGCCTGAAAAAGTTGCGTTGCGCCGAATCGTCGCCGCGACCATCAGGCCTCACCCTCCAACGCCGACAGCAACTTGGCAGCTTCGTCGGCCGTGATCTTTTTGTCAGCCACCATCTTGAGAATGGCTGTTCTCTCCGCGTCGCTCACAGGCTCACCCGTCGGTTTGGGCGGTCTGGGGGCCTGAGTTGGCGAGGGCGGCCACGACACGTGAAAGCCCACTCCATGCTGCTCCTTATGTTTGGCACGCTCCGCATGCGCGCGAGCGCGCTCAGCGCGGGCGCGCGCTCGTTCGGCGGCCCGCTCGGCCTGGCGGCGCGCGCGCTCCGCGGCCTCTTGCGCGCGGCGAGCGACCTGTTCGCTATCCACAAAAGGAATGTTGGCGAGCCGATCTTCCAACTGGCGTTGCATCTGGGTCATCTGCGCCTCAAACTGCTGCGTCCAGGCGTCCATCTGAGATTCCCACTGTGCCTCGCCCGCCGGCCCCCAGCCCTCGCCGCGATCCGAGACCGAGAGGTCGCCTTTGGCTTGCAGCGTCAGCTCAGCGCTGCTGTCACCCAATGTGCCAACGATGCGGCGCGCCGACCGCTCTGATATTTGTAGCGGCAGGCGGCAGTGAATATCGCCGCCCTCGAGCGTCAAGCGCGCTCCGCCGTTGACTTGCACCTTGGCCGAGATGTCCCCCTTGGCCTGGAAGCGATACGACCTGCCTTTAGCCAGCGCGGTGCTGAGCGAGACATCGCCGCCAACCTGTTCGGCCACCCCGCCGCCTTCCAGATCGCGCACCGCCAAATCGCCGCGCACCGATTTCAACGTGACAGCGCTCGAGGCCTGCCTCACTTTGGCGTCGCCGTTCACCGACTCGACGCGTAGCTCGCCCTTGACGCCGCGCACCTCAAAATCGCCGCGCACCTGGCGCAACGAGGTCGGCCCCACATCGCGCAATTCCACGTCGCCATTGACCGACTCGATAGCCAGCGGGCCTTCCAGTCCATGAACATTCAGGTCGCCGTTCACCTGCTTGATGGTCACGCTGGTCTTTAGTGGGCAGTGGATGTCGCAGTCATCTTCGGCCTCAATCGTAAACGACTCGCCTTGCCGCTCAACCTTGAACCTGTCCTCGTTGCCCAGCACCGCAACACCGGGTTGCTCGCTGCCCAGGATGGTCAACTCACCTCCGCAGCGAGCAAGGGTGATGTGCGGAGCATCAGAAGTTTCGTAACTCAATGCCATGTCAACCTCCAGCGACTTGTCGCAGATTTCAGCCTGCGGAGCGTGAATCGAACTCGTGGCGCCGACCGAAATCAGTCAACATAGATTTCCACGCGCTCGCCCTTTTCCAAATCCTCGACTTCTACGAGCCTGCCCATCGTCTCGTCGTTGAGTGCATTCGCAATCTCTTGCCAGTCCAGGCCCTCCAGCTCGGGCGCAAAGTGCGAGCCGAAGGACAACCCTACCTGCACCCAGGCCATCGGCAGATTGACGGTGACCTTGGTCTGGTTCGTGTCAAGGTTCGACACCCGTATATGAAACCAGCGCGACCTGCCTTCGGGCGTCGTCAACGCAAGTTTCGGCTTGGATGGCGGGGCCAGCTTGGCCGCCGCATCTACCGCCGAAAGCTGCCCGGCCTCGACCATTTTCAAAATCTTTGCGCGATTTACGTCGCCGTTCATTGTGTCCTCCTCAACTTTTCTGCTCACTCGCCACGCAAGCGCTTGACCGCTTCTTCCGAGGTGATCTTGCCTTGCGCCAACTGTTCCAGGATTGACTTGCGCACATCATCGGGGAGCGTGCCAGATGGTTCTTCTTCGCCCTCGCCGACCTCATAACCCAACGCGCGGATGACGTCCGTCAAACGACCGCGGACGGTCGGATACGAAACACCCATCTCTTCGCCCACGCGATTGATCTTGCCCTCACAGCGAACAAACGTCTCGATAAAGGCAAGCTGGTCGGCCGTGAGCTGATAGAAACGGCCCAGGGCAAAGTGGCCTTCGAGAGTTGTATCGCAGTTGGGGCAATACAGCCGTGTGACCTGGAGTGTCTCTTTGCAAATTGGGCATTGTCCGATGACCTGGTTCATAAAGCATTCAATCTCCGCCTAATATTGTTTATTATTATATCACCGTAATTTAGTTTGTCAATGGTTTTTCTAACTAGTATCAAGTTACATCTTAGAAATATTCACTATCAGATAAATATTCGAGATAAGATTTACATAACGTCTAATACAAGTTTCACCGTAGATTTTCAAACACCTGAACCTGCAATAGCCCGGCCAAGCCAGGCTTGCGTGCAAAAAAGAATCAGTGAACAGTGACGGGGCCGAGGATAACGCGGTCGCCGGCCAGATTTCCGGCGCGGTCAAACAGAGGCGCGCGGCGCGTGGATTCGAGTTCGTAAAGGCCAATCTCGAGGGCGTAATTGCCAGGCGGGAGTGTGGGCGGAAGCGTGAGCCGATTTGGGTCGGAAACCGACTGCCCTTCCACCCAAACCGGGATCCAGAGATGCGTGGGGAACGCGCCGCCAAGCGGGGTATAGTAATCGGCCGCCGGCGCGGCGAGTTGATCGTTTTGAATGAGATGCACAAAGACTTTGTAGCTCGCCGCGGGCTGCTCGAGCGCGCGCCAGTCCAGCCAAATCTCAACGTCTTGACCGGGATGCGCGGCCAGCGGCTGTGCCCACACATTGCGCGCAGTCTGATTGCCCACGCGCACCGTCACACCCATCAGCGCAATCTCGCTATTGAAATTCGCCAACGCCGAGTCGAGCGCGGTTCGAGGCGGCGTGATGCCCATTGCAGGCTCGATCGTGAGCGCGCCAATGGCGACCACCGTGTCGCCGGATGAAAACATCAGATCACGGCCTTGCGCAGAATCTGTCACACCCAAGTGCACGGGATACTTGCCAGGCGGTGTCCCGAATGGAATCATCACATCATATCGCTCGACAATGATTTCGCCCGGCCGCCACGGCGGGATGGCGCGGCTGTCGGTCGTCCAGCGATAGACCCGGTCGCCCACGAGAGCAAACGGCATCACATACTGCGTCAACGTCACGGGTGCGCGCATCGAGAGTGTGAGGTGCGCCGCGTCGCCGGGACGAAGTAGAGTCGGTTCGAGCGTGTACGACAACAATTCCACTTTGCCTTCCGCTGAGACGTTCAGCGGATTGGAAAGAGTCAGGGGAGGTGTCACATCGCCAGGCGCGACGACACGCCAGAGCGGCCAGCGTCCTTCGGGACGCAAACGGAATGCTCCACCTTCCCACACACCGCGACGAAAGTCGGCCAGGTAGACCGGCCCTTCGTTCCAGTGAGCGAATACTCCGTCGAGCCACGGGTTGGTCGAAGTGGCAGCGATGTAAACCAGCTTTACATCTTCCGGGTCGAGCGTGCGGCCCTGGGTATACTGCGCCACCCACAGCGGCGTGAGCGCTTCCCACGGCGCCAGCAGCACTGCGTGCTGCCGTTTGCCCGCAAATTGCTCCCAGACCGCGTCTACCCAATCATCACCCGCGCGATAGTCGCGCAAGCTCACGCGCGGCCAGTTGTGAATCACGGTCGAGATGGGCACGCTGAGGAACACTGCTGCAGCAACCGCCACAATCCATGCATTGAAAATGGGTGTCTGGGTGACACCTGCTTCTGCGTTCTTTCGAGGGTAGTGTCCAGTCCTCTGAAAGAGTGCTGTTGCGACCTGCAACAGAGCAGACAGACCAACGCCGGCCAGGACCGTCACGACGACGAATGACGACATCAGATACGCCAACACGTCCTGAATGGTGTTGAGCGTAAAGGCCAGGTTGAACGACAAGAACACGGCAAACAGCGCCAGCAGCTTTTGTTGCTGCTTCGCCAGCCAGCCCACGCCGAGCGCAGCCAGTAACAGCGTAACGAGCGGATATTGCAGCCGCAGCAATTCCCAAAACACAATGAGCCGCGTCGGTTGATCGCGCAGGCCAAACGGGAACAGGTTGACGGTCAGCCCGCGCGCGGTCACGTGAATCAACACCGAGTCGAGCGTGGGCAGCGGGTTGAACGGCGCGCTCGGCCCACGCAGCGGGTAATACAACATGATGCTCAGACCCAGCGCAAAGCACATCACCAGCGTCAACAGCCTGCGCGGCTGTGTGACGAGGCGCGGCTTGACCAGCAGCGCAAAGACTCCATACGCCGGGAAGCTAAAGGCCAGAATCGGGTGATGCGCCACACTCGATCCGGCGGCCAGCGCGGCGACGTGCAGCCATCGGTCGTTGCCACTTGACCACCAGCGCGCAAGCAAGAACAGGCACACGGTCGCCAGCAGCGCGGTGAGGATGTGCGCATTCGAGTGAATCGAGTGCTGCCACATGTCCACACCCGCCGTCACAGAGAAAGCAGCCAACAAGGCAGGCAGCACACTCCCTGTCCCTCGTAGAGGGAGGGCCAGGGTGGGGGCAGTGACCTGCCAAACGATTCCATACACCAGCGTGGCAATCACCGCGCCCGCGAACGCCGCCAGCAGATTTGTGCGATAGGCAATCGTCCCTACGCGGACAAGGGTCTGCCAAAGCTTGGCTAAGAGTATGTAGAAGGCATAACCGGGTGGATGCGCGATGCCGAGGATGTGGGGGACAAAGATGTACTCGGACGGATCACCCGGGACGGGGCCGGGCGCGAGCGTGGCGATGTAGAGCGCCAAGGCAACCACAAAAACGACGATTGCCCCAAGCCAGAAGATAGGGTGACAAGAGCTTGCCCTGAGCTTGTCGAAGGGTGACACGCGCAAGCGGACGAGGTGACTCGTCGGCCGACGGCCCGCTTTGTTCATGCGTGGGATTATAGCACAACCTCGTCGGCATTCAGCTCCACCCGGCAATTAGCACACGCCAAACAAAACGTGGCAAAGCCAGTTGCCGCCGCCAGCGCCATGGCTCACGCGCGAGGCGATACAGCCATTCCAGCCCGATACGTTGAACCCAGACCGGCGCGCGTTTGACGACCCCGGCGATGAAATCGAGCGACCCGCCCACACCCATCGTGACGGGTACTTGCAAACGCGATTGGTTGCGCGCAATCCACACGTCTTGCGCCGGGGCGCCAAAAGCCACCAGCAGCACATCGGGTCGCGCAGCTCGAATCCGCTCGACGATGGCATCTTCTTCAGAGAGAGCCGGCGAGCCGTGGAAGGTCCCGGCGACGACGAGTCCAGGGTAACGCGCCTGCAAAATCGCGGCGGCTGTGTCCGCCACGCCGGGCGCCGCGCCCAGGAAATACAGCCGCCAACCGAGTTGCGCCGCGCGCGCGGCTATTCGCCCGACCATATCCGAACCGGCGACTCGTTCGCGCAACGGATGGCCCAATCGCTTCGCGGCCCACAACAAACCAATGCCGTCGGGGATGCACAGTGCCGCGTTATTGATGATAGTGCAGAAATGCTCATCCTGCTGCGCCCGCATGACAAACTCGGGGTTGACCGTGCAGATCTGATGGGGCGCGCGCTCTGCGAGGAACCGCGCGATGAGCGCAAGGGCCTCGTCGGCGGTCACGTCGTCCACCCGAACGCCGAGGACGTGGAGTGAAGAGCGTGGAGCGAAAAGCGATGTCATTGGCCTGCCGCCGATTCGAGAACGGAAAGAACACGGCCGGCGCAGTCTTGCCAAGAAAATTTCTGTGCTTGGGCGTAACCGCGCTCGACGAGCGTCCGGCGTAAATCGGCGTCGCCGAGAAGGCGTGCCATCGCTTGCGCCAACGCATCCACATCGAGCGGGTCAACCAGCAAGGCCGCGTCTCCCGCGACCTCGGGCAGGGAGGATGTGCTGGAGCAAATGACCGGCGTGCCGCACTGCATCGCCTCAACGACGGGGAATCCGAATCCTTCATAAAGCGATGGATGCACGAGCGCCATTGCGCCGGATAGCAATGCGGCCTTGTCCTCGTCGGCCACGCGGCCGGGCAACACGACTCGGCCTTCCAATCCCAGTCGCTTGACCTCGGCCAGGATCTCGTCATAGAGCCAGCCCTGGCTTCCCGCCAGCACCAACTGGAGATTGGAGATTTGAGATTTTGGATTTGAGACACTTGCACCTGCACTGGCGCTTGTTGCAAGTGCAGGTGTTTGAGGTTTGAGATTTGAAAATGCCTGGACGAGACGAACGAGGTTCTTACGTGGCTGCAGTGTGCCAATGTGGAGCAGGTATTCGCCCGTGATGCTGTAACGCTGTCTAGTGACCTCAAGGCTCGAAGGATCGTCTACGCGGCGCAGGCTTTCGTCGCGGCCTGGATAAGCGACCGTGATCTTGTCAGGCGACATGCCATAGCGGCAGACCAGGTCATCCCGCGTCGCTTGCGAGTCAGCGATGACGTGCGCGGCAACGCGAGCACTCCAGCGCGTGGAAAGATCGAGGTACATTCGTGAGAACGTGGGGTGAGCCTGCGGGAAATAGAGATAACCCAGATCGTGAACGGTGACGACGGTGCGCGGATGAATCAGCGGGACGACGTGCGCCGGGACAAAGAGCACCTCGGGCGGATGCAGCAGCATTTCTGCCGCAAGCCGCGCGTGCGTCCACAGGCGCGGGAACGGCATCACGCGCGGCGTGGCATTGGATGCGCCAAACTCGGCAAGTGCGCGGTCGGCATACAGCCGGAAGCGATGCTGCGGCGCGGCAGACAGCATGGCGCGGATGAGGTGAAGCGAGTATGCTTCCGTTCCCGTGCGCTCGGCCCGCGCGGCGCGGCTGGCATCAATCCCGATGAGCATAGTTCTAACGCCAAGACGCAAGGCTTTTCAGAAAATCCTGTGCGTCTTGGCGACGTGGCGACTTGGCGTCAACTCTTTTGACGTGGTCGGCCCAAAACAGCCTGTAGGAGAGCGGCCAGGCCCGCGATCACGAGCAGGAGCGGCCAGAGCTTGGCGAGCAGCCGCCCGATATCACCCGCCAGCCAGCCGAGTGTGAACAGGAACGCCACGCAGCCGGCGATGACGGCCACCGCGCCCACGCTGAATACGGCCCACTCGCGCTTCCCTTCAGCCAGGAACAGCGCGAGGAATGACACTCCGGCAATGACGACGAACGCAGGCCAAAGCCTGCTCATGTCATCCCAGCGCACGCCCTCTTGCATCCCGGCCACGGGCAGCGGCACGCGCAGCGTAAAGAGGAAAAAGAACGCGCCGATGAGCGTGGCGGCCAGGCCGACAAAAATTAACCCGGGGTCGCGGCGGTCAAACAAATAGCCGCCGAGAAAAAGCAACCCGCCGCCCAGCGGAAAGATGGGCCACATCGCGTCCATGCCGGGCAGGCGCACACCCAGGTTGCCCGCCAGGAACCACATGCCGAGCAGAATCAAAACCAATGCAGGAAAAATGGATCCGCGTCTCATAGGTTGTCCTCCTTGAGAATGATACTGGCCTTTTTACTCGTACCCGTTCGGGTTGGCCGATTGCCAGCGCCACACGTCGGCGCACATCTCGTCAATGCCGCGTGCAGTTGACCAACCCAATTCGTTTTTCGCTTTCGACGGGTCGGCGTAGGACGTTGCAACATCGCCAGGACGGCGGCCCACCACGCGATACGGGATCTCTATTCCGCAAGCCCGCTCAAAGGCCGCCACGAATTCCAGGACACTGTGACCACGTCCCGTGCCGAGGTTACAAGTCACAACGCCGGAATTCGTTGCCAGCTTGTCCAACGCCGCCAGGTGGCCCAGGGCCAGATCAACTACGTGAATATAGTCGCGGATGCCGGTGCCATCGCGCGTGGGATAATCGTTTCCAAACACGGCCAGTTCCGGCAGCCTGCCCACCGCAACTTGTGCGATGTAAGGAACGAGGTTATTGGGGATGCCATTCGGATCTTCACCGATCTGACCGCTCTCGTGCGCGCCAACCGGGTTGAAATAGCGCAAGAGTGCAACGTTCCAATTCCACGCAGCGGCGACATCGCGCAAGATTTCTTCGATCATCCACTTGGTGCGGCCATACGGGTTGGTTGCACCGAGCGGAAAATCTTCGGTGATGGGAACGGTCTGCGGATTGCCGTAAACGGTGGCGGACGAACTGAACACGATATCCTTGACGTTGTGCTTGCGCATGACGTCGCACAAGATCAGTGTGCCCGTGATGTTGTTGTGATAGTAACGCAGCGGGATGGACACGGATTCGCCCACGGCTTTGAGTCCGGCGAAATGGATCACTGCGTCCACAGCCGATTGGGCAAAAACGGCCTCCAAGGCTTCAGGGTCGAGCAGGTCTACCTTGTGGAATTCAAGAGACCTGGCTGCCAGCTTTTGAACCCGCTTGAGCGATTCCTCTTTGCTGTTGCAGAGGTTATCTACGACGATGACATGATAACCTGCCTTCAACAATTCCAGACAGGTGTGGCTGCCAATGTAACCGGCTCCGCCTGTGACAAGGACGTTCATTGTTTTTCTCCCTGTGTGTCAATGCTCGCCCGCCGGAGATTGCTCTCGGACGAGTCGGGAAAACGCAAATAGGTTTCGGTCGCGGCGGACAGATCGGAATAGTAGCCTCGATAGTCTGGCGGCAACAGCGCCGCGATCTGGCACATGATCTCGTCCGTCATCTGCTGGCGCATCTCGCGCGTCACTTTGCCTGCGGCGTTCAGATAGAATGGATTGCCCACGACGATGTGAAAATCTGTTCGCCGCAGGCGAGTCAAGTTGCGTCCAAAACGCTCTCCGCCGTAATAGACCATCGGCAGCAGGGGCGCACCACTGCGCAAGGCCAACATGACCACGCCGGGATGGCCGCGCTGCAAACGCCCATGCCCGCTGCGCGTGCCTTCAGGAGCGACGGCCAGGATATGTCCCGCTTTCAAAACCTCCAGCCCTCGGCGAATCGCCGCCACGTCGGCCTCGCCGCGTCGCAATGGAATCGCTCCAAACAGATCGAACAAAAACGCCATGGCGGGGTTATTCCACGTCTCGATTTTGGCAAAGCCGGTCAACCGGCGCGGCTGCAAGTGTGAGTAGAGCAACGGGACTTCTAGAAAGTTGACGTGATTGGCGACCAAGACAAGTGGCCCATGCGCTGGCACCTTTGCCAACTGCGCGTCGTCCACGCGGCACAAGATCCGCGTCACGCGCTTGATAGACGTCCGTACCACTGTCTGCGTGACCGTCATCCTGCCCCCGCGGCGCTAATGATTTCAATCTGGCGCGGCAAAAGCTCCATCGTCAATTCTTGCCCCTCCGTGCAGAGCGTCTCGCCGTCGCCGTGAGCGGGCAGCGTGCCCTGGATCGCTGTGACGGTAATGCGCCGCGCTCGCGCTGTCGTGACGGCGGGGTGCGCAGCTTGCGTGCCGTTCATGAACTTGGGGATGAGAGCCAGGATGCGCGCCTGGCTCACTTGCCTGACGATGCACACATCGAACAAGCCGTCGTCTGGGAGGGCCGCCGGCCCCATCATGAACCCGCCGCCCATGCGCCGCCCGTTCATGATCGAGACCATCAGCGCAGGCAGCGTGAGCGATTGCTCGTCATATTCGACGCGAAGCAACGGGGCGCGGTAGTACAAGAACATGGTTTCGAGCGCCGCCACGACATAGGACGCGAAACCTGTCAGCCGCTTCATCTTGGCCGCTACAAAGCCGACGACGGCATCAAAGCCAATGCCCACACCGTTGCCAAAGTAACGTCCCTGGGGACGCTGCGCGAGCCCGCCCGTGACTCGCCCCACGTCAATCGCGCGGCGATGCTCCTGCGCCAGCACACGGCAACCGTCCTCGATGCCGGGCGGCACACCCACGCCAAAGGCAAAGTCGTTGCCGCGTCCCACGCACAGCACACCCATTACCGCAGTTTTGCCGGATTGCTTGGCCAACATCAAGCCGTTGAGCACTTCGTTGGAGATGCCATCGCCGCCGGCCGCGACGACGACGTCGTATCCCTCCGTGCAAGCCTGCTGCGCCAACTCGGCAGCGTGCCAGGGACGCTCGGTGCGAACGAGATCAAATTCCAGACCGTGCTCGCGCAAGCTTTGCTCGATCAAAGGAATCGAGCGCTCACCTGCGCCTCGACCAGAGACAGGATTGACGATGATTTTGTGACGGGTCATTTTGAAATGAATTCCTCAATCTCGGCATCTGCCAGGAGCTTGTCCACAAACCGCTCATGGCTGGAACACAATCCCCACACATCCCAAGTGCCAACTGGGCAGCCCTATTATACACCATGCGACCCACCAGCACAGCGCAATAATCAAGGCCGCCGGGTTCATTTCCACGGCCTGCGTGTCTTATCCAGGTTCTGCTATAGCCTTGCGCGCCGCCAGCATCATCGCCACAAACACGCCCGCCATCAGCACGATGGCCGCCGTGATCGTCACCATGGTGGCGTAGGCGCCAACCGGTTCAAAGAGCTACCCGATGATCCACGGCACGGTCATGCCGCCCAGGCTGGCGCCGACAAAGAACCAGCTTGTAATCTGCCCGGTGATGTGCAGGCGGCTTTCAGCCAGCGAAAGTGTCGTGGGAAAAATCGAAGCCATCGCCAGGCCGGTCCCAATGGCTCCCACCCAGACCGCGACCAGCGATGTGGGCCACAGCAAGATGATGCCCATGCTCACCAAACAGCCGGCCAGATCCATCAACAAAACTGAACGTGGCCGCAAGCGCGCCGCGATGGGAATCGCCAGCAGCCGCCCTGCCGTGAGCGCGCCCCAAAAGGCCGAAGTCAGATAGGCGGCGGCGGTTTCACTGCTCAAGCGCAAAGCCACCGTGTAAGTGAAAATCCATCCGCCCAGACTGCCTTCCGCGCCCACGTAAAGGAAAAGGAACATGGCGATCAGGACCACCAGCAGGACGTGATTGACCCGCCCGGGTTCGCTCACGTGGCGGTTGGCTTGAGCCACCGGGCTGGGCAAGCGCAACAATCCAATGACGACGGGCAACATCAACACAGCCAGCATCCAATAGGCCCAGGTGATGTCGCCGCTGATCAACACCGCCTGAGCGACGATGATGGGTGAGAGGAACGCGCCCACACCCCAGGAAAAATGCAACCCGTTCATGAACGGGCCTACCTCGCTGCGATGCACCCACATCAAGAGCGTATTGCCCCCCACGTCCATCGCGCCTTCGCCCATGCCCAGCACCAGCAAGACCGCCGTCAACAGCCACAGCAGCGGGATCACCGGCGCGAGCGCCAACATGGCCGCCATCACGACGAACACACCCACCATGACAACATGCCCGGGCCAACGGTCATATACGCGCCCTCCCACAAACGATCCAATCAGATAGCCCAACGCACGGGCAGAAAAGATGAAACTGATCTCGCTCAGGCGAGTGTGCGTGTGTTGAGCCAGGCCGCCCAGCGTCGGCCCCAGCGAGGCCGAAGCCAATCCCAGGGCAATAAAGGCCGCATAATAAATAGCGGTCTGGGCCAGCTTGTTGGCGCTCGCAGGCCGCGTAAAAGTCGTCGTCGTCGAACTCATTCATCTCCCTCGGTGTGGATTTGCGTCACCCTACCCTTCATGGATGTCGCAGAACAATGGCCTATTATACACCCGGCAACGTCGGGGCGACCCTTGTGGTCGCCCGCCCGTGGTCGCCGCCGGGTATCCCATCTGCGCGGTTTCTGGTATACTCGGCCCATTGTGCCGCCAGTCAGTTTACATTTTTAGGAGGTATTCTATGGACCGCGACCTGGCTCAAATCGAGCGTGTGGAAGAAATCATCCGGACCGCCGGAATCAAATTCGTCAATCTGCAATTCACCGACATTATGGGCATGGTGAAAAGCGTCGGCATCCCGGTGGACATGTGGAAAGAAGTCCTCGACCACGGCGCGTGGTTTGACGGCTCGTCCGTCCAGGGCTTTGCCCGCATCGCCGAAAGCGACATGCTGCTCCACCCTGACCTCGACACATTCGCCGTGATCCCGTGGGACACCGACGTGCCGACCGCGCGCGTGATCTGCGACGTGCATCTGCTCACCGGCGAGCCGTTCCCCGGCGACCCGCGCAACGTGCTCAAGCGCGCGCTGGCTGAAGCAGCCCAGATGGGCTATGAGTTCTTTACCGGCCCGGAGCTGGAATTCTTTTTGTTCAAGCCCCAGCCCGATGGATCGCTCTTTCCGCTCGTCCCGCACGACCAGGCCAGCTACTTTGACGTGAGCACCGATCTGGCTCACTCGGTCCGGCGGCAGATGGTCACGGCGCTGAAAGCCTTTGGCATCACCGTGGAAGCGCTGCACCACGAAGTGGCCGTGGGCCAGCACGAGATTGACTTTAAATACGACAAGGCCCTGCGCACGGCCGATAACGCCGTGACGCTGCGCCTCACGCTCAAGGCGATTGCCCAGCGCAACGGCCTGTACGCCACCTTCATGCCCAAGCCGGTGGCAGGCATCAACGGCAACGGGATGCACACCCACCAGAGTCTGTGGAGCAACGGCAAGAACGTGTTTGCCGATCCGAACGACGAGTATGGCCTGAGCAACGTTGCCAAGCAATATATCGCCGGACAGCTCAAGCACGCTCGCAGCATCTCGGCGGTGATTGCGCCGCTGGTCAACAGCTACAAGCGCCTGGTGCCCGGCTACGAAGCGCCCGTCTATCTCAGTTGGGCGCGCACCAACCGCTCGGCCCTCATCCGCATCCCCAAGGTCAGCCCGGGCCGTGTGGCGACGGCGACGCGCATCGAGCTGCGCTGTCCCGATCCCAGCGCCAATCCGTACCTGGCGTTTGCCGTGATGCTGATGGCCGGGCTGGATGGCATCAAGAACGATGTGCCTGTACCGGCGGCAAATGAGGAAGATCTCTACCACCTCGACGAGGCATCGCTGGCGCGGCTCAAGGCCATGCCCGGCTCGTTAGGAGAAGCTATCGAAGAGCTCAAGAGCAGTGAGCTGGTCAGGACTACGCTGGGCGACCACCTCTTTGACCGCTACGTGGAAGGCCGGGTACAAGAGTGGGATGAGTATCGCATATACGTGAGCCAGTGGGAGTTGGAGCGGTACTTGCCAGTGTATTGACAGGCACTTGGCACACGCTGTTTCGACTTGCCGAAGGCCCTCGCTTTCGGCAAGTTGATTTAAACCTCCCGCTCAACTATTGGTGATTACCCACATCTTATCGGACTCCCGAACTTGTTCGGGCCTCTGCCTCAACTTGTTGAGGACTCCACCTACTTGTGGGTAATCACCAGGCAACTACCCTTGACAAACCGCTCATCCCGTACTATAATCAAGAAAACTGACCGACCGGTCAGTAACTATACTATAGGTGACATAACGAATGACAGACAACAAAGGCCGCGCCGAAGAACAGGCGACGGTTCAGCGCAACGAACACGCCCAAGCCGCACTGGCAGCTCAATAACATTCACACAAAGGTGCATACCATGCCAGACAATGTTCGAATGTGGATCGAGGTTTCGTTCAATGTGACGTACCTGATGGTCGTGTGGGGACTGGTGATCGCGATGGCGCGCCGGCAGTCCATCGTCTCTTTAGAAAATGCGCCGGTCGCCAGGCGCATCCTGTGGGCGTTTGCACTACTCGCGCTGGGAGACACGGGGCACGTGGGTTTCCGCGTGGTAGCGTATGCGCTGGGCGGGCTTGAAGCGCACCCGCTGCTGGTCGGACTGGGAGCACTCGCGACGGCATATACCGTCACGCTCTTTTACGCGCTGATGCTCGACATCTGGCGCATCCGCTTCGACAAGAAATATGGCTGGTTCGAGTACTTGCTGCTTGCGGCGGCGGCGGTACGGTTGGTGATGATGGCGTTGCCTCAAAACGAGTGGGCACACGTAAATCCGGTCGAGCCGTGGGGCATCTATCGCAATCTGCCGCTGCTGGTACAAGGTATCGGCGTGATGTTCCTGATCTTGCGGGATGCACTTGCGACGCAGGACAACACTTTCAAGTGGATCGGCGCGGCTATCTTGGTGTCGTATGCGTGCTACACGCCCGTCATCTTTTGGGCGACAAAAGTGCCGATTTTGGGCATGTTGATGATCCCCAAGACGATGGCATACCTGGCCGTGGCGTTCCTGGCCTACCGCGCGCTCTATGGCCGCCCGGCCTCGCTGCAAGTCGCCACGGTGTGATCACTAACCGTGACCGCCGATGACGCATCGGCGGTCGTTGATAAGGAGGAATTCCAATGTATCCGGTCGTACTATTCTTACATTCGTGGGTGCGCTGGATCGTGGCGATTGCGGCGGTCGTCGCCGTGGCGCGCGCGTTCTACGGTTGGCTCGGCAAGAAGGACTGGGCCAGGCTCGACGATCAACTGGGCCTGCTCTTTTCGACCAGCCTGGATGTTCAGATGCTGCTCGGGCTGATCCTGTACATATTTCTCAGCCCCATCACGCAAGCGGCGTTCAAGAATTTTGGTGCGGCCATGTCGGATGGCACTCTGCGCTTCTTTACCATCGAGCACAGCCTGTACATGGTCGTTGCGGTGGTGCTGGGCCATGTGGGGCGCGCGCTGTCCAAGAAAGCCACGGAAGCTACAGCCAAGCATCGCATGGCGGCAATCCTGTTCGGGCTGGCGACGCTGGCGATCTTGTTTGCCATTCCGTGGAGCCGCCCGTTGTTCCGGCTTGGTTAAGCGAAAGAGGTACGCATGATCATCACCGATACACAGTCCGTGCCGCCGACCATGAGCAAAAGCCGCGCCAAACTTTGGATACGCACCGGCATCCTGGCCGTGTTCGGCGCACTTTTTTCCGTGTCACTCGTTCGGGACATGACCCTCGGAACGTTTCACGGGTCGTGGGCGCTACTGGTCTTGATCCCCTGCCTGGCGGTTGGCTTTTGGATGCGGCAGTTTGTGCCGATGCAGGTGCACCTGGCCTCGCGACACATTACCCTGTCTTTTGACCGCACCTACTTTGCCCTGATCCTGCTCCTGGTTATTGCCAAGGCTATCACGGGCAAGGTACCTGGCATGACGATCTGGGCCGATGTAAGTATGTGCGTGATCCTGGGGCTGATGATAGGGCGCTTGAGCGGCATCTGCCTGCGCGTGCGCGATCTCAAGCTGCGGCACAACTTGAGGTGAGCCTGAAGGGAGCGAAATGGCATCACTTGAACCCGTTGACATGCCGGAGCGCATCATCGAAGAGGCGACGCGCCTGTTCGTGGCAAGCGGTTATGCCAGCATCTCGATGCGCGAGATTGCGGAAGCGGTGGGCGTCTCCAAAGCAGGCCTGTATTACCATTTCAAAGACAAGGAAGCCCTGTTCCTGGCGATTCTCACCGCCAACCTCGACCATCTTGGCAGCCTGATCCAGGCCGCTCGACGACAAGGCGCGACGACGCGCGATCAGGTCAGCGGGATGCTGCACGCGATTTTCGATCAGGCGCCGAACCAACGGGCCATCATCCGGCTGGCCAACCAGGAGATGACACACCTGAGCCAGGAGGTACGCGCCGAGTTCGGGCGAGCCTATCAGACCAAGTTTATCCGTCAGGTGGAGGAAATCCTGCTCGGCGGCGTCGAGCGGGGCGAGCTCAAGCCGGTCAATGTGCAACTGGCGACGTGGCTTTTGCTCGGCATGGCGTATCCGTTCTTGTATCCCGCGCACGAGCACGAGCTGGGTGGGGTGAGTGAAGCGCGGGATTTGATGGTGAATGTCTTTTTCGACGGATTAGCGAGCTCAAATACCCAATAACAAATATCAAATGTCAAAGAGGATACGGGAGAATAATATGGCAACGGTGGAAGCGGCAGCGACGACAAGCATATCTTATGAGAAACTGGACTTTAAAAAGATTCTGCCGGTCTTTGTGATCGTGCTGATTGACCTGCTCGGCCTGACGGTCATCATCCCGCTCATGCCGCTGTACGCGGCGTCGTTCGGAGCGAATGCGTCCGTGATCGGGCTGCTGGGCGCGGCGTATCCGGTGATGCAATTCATCGGCGCGCCATTCCTGGGGCGGCTGTCGGATCGCTTTGGCCGCAAGCCGATTTTGCTCGTCAGCCAGGCCGGGACCTTGATCGGCTTTGTGCTGCTGGGCTTTTCCAATGCGCTGTGGCTGTTGTTCATCTCGCGCATCATTGACGGGATTTCGGGCGCGAACATTTCGACCGCGCAGGCCGTCATCACCGACAGCACGACGGAAAAGACGCGCACGCAGGGTCTCGGCTTGCTGGGCGCGGCGTTCGGGCTGGGCTTTGTCGTCGGGCCGATCTTGGCGTTTGTGTCGCTGGCCGTCAGCGGCAACAACTATCACGCCCCGGCGTTCATGGCGGCGGGCTTTTCCGCGCTCTCGATTTTGCTCACGTGGTTCTGGCTGGAAGAAACGCTGCCCGTGGACCTGCGCGGCAAAGGCCAGGTCAAGGCCGAGATTTCGTTCAGCTCGATGATGGCGACGCTGCGCAAGCCGCTCGTCGGATTCCTGCTCGTGTTGCTGTTTGCGCAGCAGATTGCGTTCGGCGGATTCGAGCAGTTGCTCTCTCTCTTTACGCTCAACCGCCTGGGCTTGAATGCCTCGGGCAATGCGGTGATCTTTGTGTTCGTCGGCATCATCGTCGTGGCGGTGCAGGGCGGGCTGATCGGCGTGTGGAGCCGCAAATATGGCGACAGGTGGCTCATCAACGTGGGCCTGTCCACGCTGGCGGCCGGCCTCATCCTCACGGCGGTCACGCCGAATCAACCCGTGCCGTGGTATTCGCGCGCCGGCATCACCGCCGAGTTCAACGCATCACGCCAGGCCTCGGCTGGAGCCGGGTCACCGGCCGGACACCAGACGCCCGCCACGCAAAACATCGCGGTCGCTTTGCCGGATGATTCGAGCAAAGGCTGGCTGGGGTTGGCGTGGATTCTGGTTGCCATGATTCCAGCCGCAGTGGGCGGCGGCCTGCTCCAACCGGCGATCAACAGCATGTTGACGCGCAGTGTGGACAAAAGCGAGGTCGGCGGGACGCTGGGTGTCTCGGCGGCATTCCTCAGCGGCGCGAATGTGTGGGCGCCCGTGTTCGGCGGCGTGCTGTTCCAGGCGTTCGGCTCGACCGTGCCGTTCCTGGTGGGCGGCGTGCTGCTGGCCGTGCTGTGGGTCGTGGCACGGCGCGTCGTCAGATGAAGGATCGGCGCGAAAAGGCTGTGGCCGTCGAGGCGTATCCATGAACGGCATTGTGATTGTGTTAGGAAACGGCAATGACACGCGGGGCAACCTCTTGTCCATCGCTGTCGAGCGATGCGAGCAGGCCATCCGTGTGTATCGCCAGAATCCCGGCGTCAAGATTTTGCCGACAGGAGGCTATGGCGCTCATTTCAATCTAACGGATAGGCCTCACGCTTTTTATATCAAGCAATATCTTGCGGCGCATGGCGTGCCGGAAGAGGATGTGATCGAACCTGCCCTCAGCTCGACGACGATTGAGGATGCCCGGTTGACTCGGCCCATCGTGGACAAGTATGGCGTCAAACGCGTGATCCTCGTCACCTCGGACTTTATGCGGCGGGCCAGGTATCTCTATGAGCGCACATTTCAGGGGATCGAGTTGACGTTTTCGGCGTGCGTCACGCATTTGCCGCAGGACGAACTACTCGCCCGTCAACGGCACGAGGAATTGGCACTGGCGAAATTGATCACCGAGGATTCAGGTTTGAGAGTTGATGTAGGATGGGCATAATATTCGGTTCGCGCTTCTTTGACTTGGGCGGAGATTTCGGCTTCGGTCATCGGGGCAGCTTCAAACCTCTCCCGAACATGGGCAAGTATCTCGTCTAGCTCTTGGCTCCAATCGGCATCAAGAGCCTGACGCACTACCTGGCGTTGTTGAACATCAAGCGCCTTGATGGCTTGCACAAGTTGATCCAAGTCAAGTTCGACTTTGGCTCGCTCGATCACGATTGTTTGCATTGCCCACCTCCGTGTTCTATTATAGCGCAGATGGTGCAAAAAGACCTTGTGGATTTTCGTGACCTGCAACCAGGCTGCGAAAAGTGGACTCGACGAGGAGGCGAGCGCCTTCTGGCGTGAGCCGCACACAGGCTCGTGCCCCAGGCCATGTCTACCGCCGTGAGCAGCAGCGGCCAGCGATCCAGCGTCGCCAGGTTTGTCAAATCATAGATGGCGTAAGCGATCAAGCCAAAGAAAGCGCCGCGCCACATAGGGCACGGCCATTCACAGACTTGATCGGGCCGCCACACACCACGCACAAATTCACGCAGCGTGGTGGGCGCGGTTCTTCCTTCGACTCATTGAGCAGGTTAAGCAATGCTTTGTTGCGTGATATAGGTCATTTCCGGGCGCAGAAATCACAGATACGCTGCCGGGTCGCGCTTGCGGGATTTTATGAATCTTGTATTGATGGTGGACAAGCTGACGGATAAACGGGCAGTGGCCCATCGTCCGATGACGATGACCACAGCCAGCTGCGTCCGGGGCGTGTCATGCGGGTGCTGTTGTGAAAGCGGAGTTTGCCGCTTTTCTCGCTGCTTTCGAAAGCGCCCATACACGCTGAACAGGCGCATTTGAACTGGGGTTGTTTAGTGTTCTTGCATAGTGGGGATGTTTGACGGCTGGTTTTTGAGATGTGGACACTCACCAGGGCTTTTGCGTATTGATGACTGAGGGAGTAAAATACAAGTGTTCACGGTGCTGGTAACCTCGGGGCATGATACATGCTGCCCCAATGCACACAGCGTGTGGTGCACTTGTTTTGTCGGCGCTGACCTTGTGATGCTATACGGTCGGCTAATCCTGTTACGCCAGAGGATTGTGCGAGGTTTGCAGAACCCCTCGATTCCCCATAGCCCAATGCCGGAATCGGTCGAATCCAGATAGAGTGGAAGCTGATTGGCCATGAATGCAGTGTTTGTTGACCAGATACTAGCCAAAATCAATAATGTACAAGACCTTTATCACCGACTGATATTGGTCGTTGGCCCGTCTGGCACTGGCAAGACTGCTGCGTTGCAGGCTGTGGCTCAACTCACTGGTTTCAGATATGTGAACATCAATCTTGAATTGAGCCGTCAACTGCTCGACCTCACGACGCGGCAACGTGCTTTACAGACGGCGCGATTGCTCGATGAGATTTTGGCCCAAGAGGGTTCGAACGCAGCACTCCTGGACAACACTGAGATTTTATTCGATGTTTCGCTCAAGCAAGACCCGCTGAGACTGCTTCAAAGTCTTTCGCGCAACCGCACCATCGTGGCGACGTGGAATGGCTCACTGCAAAACAACTATTTGATCTACGGGGAACCGGATCATCCCGAATACAAGAGATACTCGGCCAGCGGCGTCGTCATTGTCACGCCACAAACACCTGCCTGAGATCACATTTTCCCAGAGGACAAAACCATGAAGTACGGTGATCTAATCCAGTTCGATCCCATTGAAAGCGTTGTTCAACTCCGCAACGCCGATGCAGCCAGTGAGGCCAAACGGCTCGTAGCGACCTATGTGATCTCGGACGAGATGGCTGAGCGATTGACGACACTGGTCTTTCCGCAATTGAGCTTTGACCAGCCAGCCGACAACAAGGGCTTGTTTGTCGTCGGCAACTATGGCACCGGCAAGTCCCATTTGATGTCAGTTATCTCGGCCGTCGCAGAACACACTGACCTGGCTGTCTCGCTGCAAAGCCCGGTGGTGGTCAAGGCCGCCACTTTTATCGCTGGCAAATTCAAGGTGGTGCGCACCGAGATTGGAACGACCACCATGTCGCTGCACGAAATCCTGGTCGCCGAATTGGAAGAACACCTGGCTGCGCTCGGCGTGAGCTACACCTTCCCACCGGTCAATCAGGTCTCTGGTTACAAGCGAGCCTTTGAAGACATGATGACGGTGTTCTCCGAGCAATATCCCCAGTCTGGCCTACTATTGGTTGTAGATGAATTGCTTGATTATCTGCGTACACGCCGCGATCAAGAGTTGATCCTCGACTTGAGTTTCTTGCGCGAAATCGGCGAAGTCTGCCGAGACCTGCGCTTTCGCTTTATTGCCGGCATCCAGGAAACACTGTTTGACAACCCGCGCTTCTCTTTCGTGTCTGACACGATTCGTCGGGTGAAGGATCGGTTCGAGCAGGTTCCGATTGCGCGCAAGGACGTGAAATACGTTGTGGCCGAGCGCCTCTTGCGCAAAACGGCAGATCAGCAGGCCAAGATACGGGAACACCTGTCCAGATTTACCAGGTTCTATGGCAGCATGAATGAGCGAATGGACGAATTTGTCCGTCTGTTCCCTGTTCACCCTGACTATATTGACACGTTCGAGCGAATTACGGCCATCGAAAAGCGCGAGGTGCTCAAAACCCTCTCGCTGGCAATGAAGCGTATCCTAGACAAGTCGGTGCCCGAAAACGAGCCTGGCGTCATCGCCTATGACAGCTACTGGAGCACTTTGCGCGAGAATCCTTCGTTCCGCGCCGTACCTGATATCCGGGCAGTGATTGATTGCAGCCTGGTATTGACTGGGCGGATCGAACAAGCTTTCACTCGTCCTACCTATAGACCCATGGCCCATCGCATCGTTGATGCGTTGTCTGTTCACCGCTTGACGACGGGCGATGTGTACGCACCCATCGGGCCGACGCCAGACGAATTGCGTGACGGTTTGTGTCTTTACGATCCAAACGTGGCCGGACTGGGCGGCGTACCAGCCGACGACCTGCTCTCGCTGATCGAGACAGTCCTGCGCGAGATCAGCAAGACCGTCAGCGGCCAATTTTTAGACCAGAACGCAGATAATCGCCAGTATTATCTCAATCTGAAAAAGACCGAGGATTACGATGCCCTGGTAGAGAAACGCGCCGAGTCCCTGGAAGACACGGAGCGCGATCGGTATTACTTTGAGGCGCTCAAACGTGTGATGGAATGTACCGATCAGACCTATGTGACAGGCTATCGCATCTGGCAACACGAGGTAGAGTGGCGAGAGCGCAAAGCTGCGCGACAGGGCTATCTATTCTTTGGCGCGCCGAACGAGCGGTCAACGGCGGTGCCAACCCGTGATTTCTACCTGTATTTTATTCAGCCGTATGATCCGCCGCGCTACAAGGATGACAAACAACCCGATGAAGTATTCTTTCGATTGGCCAAGCCCGATGATGCATTCCGCCAGTGGCTCGACAAGTATGCAGCCGCGCTTGACCTGGCTTCACGAGCTTCGGGCCAGGCCAAGACGGCATACGAGGGGCGAGCTTCCAACGCGCTGAAAGAATTGGTCAAGTGGCTGCAGGAGCGATTGACGACGGCCTTTGACGTGACCTACCAGGGCAAGACCAAGACTCTGTTGGAATGGGCCAAGGGCAAGGTCATCACGACGGGCGCCAGCCGCGCCAACGTGCGCGATATCGTCAATGGCGTTGCTTCAATTTGCCTCGCGCCGCACTTTGAAAACCGCGCACCTGGCTATCCGACGTTTTCCGTACTGGTGACGACTGCCAGCCGTGCGCAGGCGGCGCAGGATGCCCTGCGCTGGATGAAAGGCGCGACCAAGACTCAGCAAGCTGTTGCTGTGCTGGATGCTCTGGAACTGTTGGATGATGACCGGCTTGAGCCAGGCCATTCGCTGTATGCCAAGCACGTGACCAGCCTGCTCAAGAAAAAGGGTCATGGTCAAGTGCTCAATCGAGTTGAGCTTATCCAGGATGACAAGGGCGTCGAGTACCTGGCACCCGACAAGTTCCGACTTGAGCCGGAATGGGCTGTGGTGGTGCTGGCCGCGTTGGTCTACTCTGGCGATATTGTCTTGGCGATCCCAGGCAAAAAGCTCGATGCTAACAATCTCGATTTACTGGTCGGGACACCTGTGGATGAGCTGGCTCAATTCAAGCACGTCGAAGCTCCCAAGGACTGGAACCTGCCGGCGCTCAAGGCGCTCTTTGAACTGCTTGGACTTGCGCCTGGTCTGGCACAATGGGTTACGCAGAACAAAGAGGACCCAGTCCAGCAATTGCGAACAGCCGCAGATGAGACGATCAATCGAGTGGTGCTCGTCCAACAGCAACTGCAAAATAGAGTTCCGTTTTGGGGCCGGGCACTGGTCGGTGAACAGGAGCAGGCCCAGTATCGAAAGCGTTTGGACGAACTCAAATCATTTGTGGAATCACTGCAACCCTACAAGACGCCAGGCCAGTTCAAAAACTTTCGCTACGAAGCGTCGGAAATCAAGGCCCAACAAGCCGGCATGGATACCCTTCGCGAAGTGGCCGCGTTGCAAGACCTGGCGGCAGAGCTTGGGCCACTGGCCGGCTACCTCTCTCAGGCCGAGATGGCCTTGCCATCAGAGCATCCCTGGATAGCGCCGATGCAAGATGCACGGGCCGATGTGATGGCGGCCATGAGTGTGCCGGCCAAGCGCGATACACCTGCTTTTCGCCAACAGACTTTGCAGCAATTCTATGCTCTGAAGCAAAGCTATGTCAACGCCTACATTGCCTTGCACGCCAAGGCACGGCTGGGCGTCAGCGAGGATAAACGGAAAGCTGCATTGTTGCATGATGAGCGATTGAATCGCCTGCGCAAGCTGGCGACGATTGACCTGATGAACGCCAGCCAGTTAACAGAGTTCCAAAACCGTCTGGCGGGGATCAAGAGTTGCTTTGCTATGACCGAGAAAGATTTGTCCACAGCCCCGGTTTGTCCGCATTGCAACTTTAGGCCAGCCAATGAGCCTGCGAGCGCACCCGTGAGCGGCAAACTCAAAGCTGCTGACGAAGATTTGGATCGGATGGTGGACGAATGGACGCGCACGCTCCTCGACAATTTGGAGCACGACCCGACGACGCAAGAAGCGCTGGCGCTGCTGAAGGATCAAGACCGGCAAGCGGTTGATGCTTTCCTGCAAACGCGCCAGTTGCCCGATGTCCTGAGCCAGCATTTCATTGATACACTGCGCGAAGTGCTCTCTGGTTTGGTCAAAGTGACGATGAAGGTGGATGACCTGCGCGCTGCCTTACTGACGGGCGGTTCGCCGGCCACATTGGCTGAGATGCACAAGCGGTTCAGCGAGTATCTCGATGATCTCACGCACGGCCAAGAGCCTGGCAAAGTGCGTATCGTCTTGGAGTGATGCCATGACGCTAGACGAATTGCTTGAACGACTCAAGGGGCATGAGTGGAATGACATCGAGTTCAAAAGAGTGTCGTGGACCGTGCCCAAATCGGCCTATGAGACTGTTTCAGCCTTTTCGAACACGGCCGGCGGCTGGCTGGTATTTGGCGTAGAGAAGAGCGATGGGAGTTTTGAGATCGTTGGCGTCATCGAGGCCGATCAAGTTCAAAACCAATTCCTGTCTACGCTGCGGTCGCGATCCAAGTTCAATCGTGTCATCCAAGTGCAAGAGAACTTGCTCGCGCTGGATGACGCGAAGACTGTACTCGTGTTCTATATCCCCGAAGTCCACCGACGTGACAAGCCCATTTTTCTCGACAACGACATTCGCCTATCGTATGTCCGCAGCGGCGGCGGCGATTTCAAATGCTCCGAAGACGAGGTCAAGCGATTCTTGCTTGATGCTTCTAACGAGCGTTACGATGAGCAGCCGGTGGCCGGCCTTGACCCGACACAGTGTTTTGACGCACCTGCGCTCCGCTGGTACCGCGAGCAGTTCAACACCCGCAACTCGGGACGCGACCCATCTATATCTGATTTGGACTTCTTGCGCGAGTGGGGACTGGTCATCGAAAAAGACGGCAAGCTGCTGCCCACGGTGGCAAGCATCTTGCTCTTTGGCGCGCAGTCGGCGCTGCTACAAGTTTTGCCCCGCCCCGTCGCGGACTGCCAATGGATCAATGCCAACCGCGCCGAAGGCTTGCCGGAAGAACGCTGGGCCGACCGCCTCGTTATCGAAACGAACCTGGTGCAGGCCTGGCGCAGTTTAGTGAATGAGTTCCTCAAACATGCCGCCAAGCCTTTTGCGATCCAACCCGATACGCTTCAGCGAGAGGACACGCCGCCAGATTACGTCGCTTTTCGGGAAGCGGCGATGAACCTGCTCATTCACCAGGACTATGCCGACCACTCTCGCAAGGGGCTGATTCAGTTCTTTCGTGACGCAACGGTATTGTCGAATCCAGGCGATGCATTTATCAGCTCGGACAAACTGCTCGATCCTGGCGACAAGGAAGTTCGCAATCCCAGAATTGTGAACGCCTTTCGGCGCATTGGCTTGAGTGAAGCGGCGGGCACAGGCGTTCGCTCCATCTTCCGCAGTTGGCAGCAATTGGGTCTGGTCCCGCCGATCATTGACAACGACCGCGCCAACAAATCATTTACCTTGATCCTGACCAGGGAAGAGTTGCTGTCTGAAGCGCAGATCTTGTTTGAGGCCAACCTCGGTGTGCATCTGACTGACCCTGAAGCGGCGACCTTTGCCTATCTCTGCCGCCAAAAGCGATTGCACGTCGTGGACGTCAAGACTGTGACGGGCCTGGCAGAGCCAAACGCGCTGGAGGTGCTCAATAAGCTCATGATCCAGAACCTTGCCGAGCGAGTGGACGCGATACCAATGCCCTATTACCGACTGTCGCCCCATCTGCGCGAATTGCTAGAGCCAGGCGGCGCAGCGTCTGCTGCCATGCTTCACGAGCTTTCCGAGACGCAGCGCAAAATCATTCAAGTCACAGACACGCCGCGCTCGCCGCGCTTCTTGATGGAATTGGTGAGCATCAAGTCATCCAAACGCGCGGCCTTTGTCCAGAACGAGTTGCAGCCGCTGGTGAACAATCACATTTTGCAGTTGACGCGGCCAGAGCAACCTGACTATCGTTTCCAGAAATACGTCCTCACAACCGTGGGCCTAAAGCTCAAGAATCGCCAACGCGGGCCAGCGTGACCTGCCGAGATAAGGACACTGAATGAAGCCTGTTGCCACAACCGTCAGCATGTTCGACGACAAGAAACCATCTGGCCCTGTCGAATGTCTGGGACTGACGTTTGAAAACGACGACGCCCGCCGCGCGTATTTCCTGGACAAGCTGCGCGAAAAGCTCCAAGACCCCGAGTTCCGCAAGATTGAAGGCTTTCCCATCGGCACGGATGACGACATCCTGGCACTTTCCGACCCGCCGTACTATACCGCCTGCCCGAATCCCTTTCTTGAGGATTTCATCAAGCACTATGGCAAACCTTACGATCCAAACGTGCCCTATAACAAAGAGCCGTTTGCGGCGGACGTGAGCGAGGGCAAGAACGACCCGATTTACAATGCTCACTCGTACCACACCAAAGTGCCGCACAAGGCGATCATGCGCTACATTCTGCACTATACCCAGCCCGGCGATCTAGTGTTTGACGGATTTTGTGGCTCTGGCATGACGGGTGTAGCGGCGCAACTCTGCGGCGACAAAGCCACGGTGCAATCGCTTGGCTATACAATACAGGCCGATGGAACGATCCTGGACGAACAAGCTCAACTGTTTTCCAAGCTGGGCGCACGCCGTGCTGTTCTCAATGATCTATCGCCTTCGGCAACCTTTATTACCTATAACTACAACTTACCTGTAGACCTGAAAGAGTTTGAGCGTAAAGCCAGGCGCATTCTGGCAAAAGTGGAAGCAGAATATGGCTGGATGTACGAGACTCTGCATACGGATGGCGTTACCAAAGGCAAAATCAATTACACAGTCTGGAGCGAAGTATTTGCCTGTCCACACTGCGGCGGAGAGGTTGTCTACTATGATGTAGCTGTCGAATCCGAGACCTTCCAGGTAGTTGATGTTTTCAAGTGTCCACACTGCAATGCCCAATTGGACAAAAAGTCTTTGGATCGCGCATGGGAGACCCATTTGGATACGGCCCTGGGTGCTACGCACAGGCTGGTCAAGTACAAGCCTGTCTTGATCAACTATCAGGTTGGAGCACATCGTTTTGAGAAAAAGCCAAATGGCCAGGATTTCGCCGTGTTGCAGCGCGTGCTGTCCACGCCAGTTGAGGATTGGTATCCCGTTTACGAGATGCCCGAAGGTGAGCGCAAAGGCAAAGATGGTTATGATCTCAAGGGCATCACCCATCTACACCACTTTTACTTCCAC
>CAYGWJ010000123.1:0-9088 GCA_964353405.1 uncultured Anaerolineae bacterium | reverse complement strand
CTCATCCAGAGCGAGCGTTGGGAGCGCGGTTGGGCGTTGCTCCGAGAAGATTACCAGCAAACCGTCTTCGCGGGCGCGGCCAAGGCTTATTTTGCCTCGCCATTGGCGGCGTAGGTTCACTATTTGAGACTTACACCCTATCTCAATCAGTGTCCTCACCCTCATTCAGTGTTTCAGTGATTCGAAAATCACACTGCAACACGTCACCGCGCCTTCCGCTTTGGCAAGTTCTGAGACGTCTACGGTCATCACCGAGATGCCATGTGCCTCCAGCCGCCGGCGCGTGCGGGGAAAATTAGTGGGATAGATCACAGTTTCGCCGATGAGAAGCGCATTGCCCGCATAAGGCTCCGATTCGTCCACCTCGATCAATCTCCAATCTCCCCATCTCCCCTCTCCGAACGTTCGCGTGTCCACCCAGTTCGGGTTGATGAGCAGCGTGTCCTCTGCCACTTGCGTTACCGCCGATTTCAAGTGCAGGCAACCATTCACATTCACGCCTTTCACGGTGTAGCCATACGGGCGCAGCGCGTTTCGCATTTGCTCAATCGCCGATGGATTACTCCGGCTGGATAGCCCCACAAAGAGCGTTTTGCCCACGCGTAACACGTCGCCGCCATCCACCGTGCCCGGCGCTTGTATGTGGAACAGCTTGCGATACGGCTCCAGCGCACGCGCGATAGAGGCCGCTTCGGGCTTGCGTGAATCCGCGCCCGGTCGCGTGATGATGGCGAGTTCATCCATCACGATAGCAACGTCTTCGACAAACACCGAGTCGGGCAGATCGGGTTCGGCGGGCAGGCCGTGCACCTCGCAGCCGAGCGCAGCCAGGCATACTTCGTACTGGTGGTGCTGGGCTTGAGCGAGTGGCACGTCAATCGCCACGCGTTCCAGGTGTGTCAGTTCACAGTTCCCGAACGCGGGGCTCACTTGTCGCGTGATAGCCATCAGCATCTTTTTGGCTCCTATCGAATGATCGTGCGGTCACCAGACCGATTATGCCACAAAGCAGGGCAGGTCACCAATTTGGAGCCAAAGCATTCTGATATGGCCGATTTGCGGTTTGCTGATACAATAGGCTTACTATGAACACGGTTGACTTTGAGCAAATCGTGGCAGAGGCTCTGGACAGCTTGCCCGATGCCTTCCATGAGCGACTGGATAATGTGGAAGTCGTCGTTGAAGATTGGCCCGACCGGGAGACGCTGCGCCTGGCCGGTGTCCAGAACCCGATGCAACTGCTTGGCTTTTACCACGGCGTCCCGCTCACCGGGCGGAGTCATGGCTACACGTTGGTTCTGCCGGACAAGATCAGCATCTATCAGCAGCCCATTGAACGCATGTGCCGCACGCCAGAGGCTGTCCGCGCGCAGGTGAAGCGGACCGTGATGCACGAGCTGGCTCACCACTTTGGCATAGACGACAGCCGATTGCGAGAGATCGGCGCGTATTGACCCGCGCCTCACGTCCACCGATTCGCAAACAGGAGAGCAGCATGGACAAGTTCAAAGACTATGTCGAGACCAACCGTGACCGGTTCATTGCCGAGCTGCAAGATTTTTGCCGCCAGCCGAGCGTGGCAGCCCAAAACCTGGGCATGCGCGAGATGGCGGACAAGGTTCTGGCGCGGCTCAACCAACTGGGCGCAGACGCGCGCATCATTCCCATCGAGGACGGCGCGCCGGTCGTCTATGGCGAAATCGGCAGCGGCCCGCGCACGCTGATGATCTACGATCACTATGACGTGCAGCCCGCCGAGCCGCTAGAGTTGTGGGAGAGTGGCCCGTGGGAAGCCGCCCTCCGCGATGGCAAACTCTATGCGCGCGGCGTGGCCGACAACAAAGGCAATCTGATGTGCCGCGTTCAGGCGGTTGAAGCGTATCTCGCTGCCATCGGGCCGCTGCCCCTCAAGATCAAATTCGTCTTTGAGGGTGAAGAGGAAATTGGCAGTGTTCACCTCCCTAAATTCGTGGAAGAAAATAGCGCGCTCTTGAGTGCGGATGGCTGCCTGTGGGAGTTTGGCGGCAAGGACATCAACGAGCGTCCGGAACTCACGTGCGGCTTGAAGGGCATCGTCTATGTCGAACTGCACGCGCACGGCGCCAAGCGCGACCTTCACTCTGCGATGGCAGCCATTGTCGTCGATCCTGCCTGGCGTTTGACGTGGGCGTTGGCGACGTTGAAGGACGCGAACGACAATATCCTCGTTGACGATTTCATGGGCTACGTCCGCGCGCCGACCGAAGCTGAGATGGAAGCACTGAGGGGCGTCCCCTACGACGAGGAAAAAGAAAAAGCTGATATGGGCATTCCGGCCTTTCTCTGCAACCTCACCGGCCTCGAGCTACTCGAGAAATATCTGTACGAGCCGACCTGCACGATTTGCGGGTTGTACTCTGGCTACATCGGGCAAGGCTCCAAGACCGTGCTGCCCAATCACGCGTTTGCCAAGATTGATTTCCGCCTCGTCCCGAACCTCACGCCTGACCTGGTAGTGGATTTACTAAGAAAGCATCTGGATCGTCGCGGCTTGCAGGATATTGAAATCCGTTTGACCGAGACCGGCGAACAAGTCGCGCGCTCGCCGCTCGATTCGGCGATTGTCCGCGCGGCGTTCGAGGCGACCAAGGCCGTGTACCCGAATGAGCCGGTGATTGTTCCCACTTCGGCGGGTAGCGGGCCGATGTATCCGTTGTGCCAGGCGCTGGGGATTCCGGCGGTGTGCGCGGGCGTCGGCTGGTATGACTCTCGCGCGCACGCGCCCAACGAGAGTATTCGCATCGCGGATTACTTGCAGGGCCTCTTGTTCATCCGCGAGTTGATCGATCGCTTTGCGGGAATGTGATCTGCGTAGAGTATGTAGGGACGCCAAGATTTTTTCTGAATCTTCGCGTCCGTCATGGGTGGATAGGCTTGTATCCTCAGATTCTAAGCAAAAGCGACATTCGAACTGCTAGTGTGACAAAATCTCGGCTGACAACAGAAAAAAGCATGCTTGAATCAGAACATTTGAGCGAGAGACTTTGTCACGCACGATGCCCCGATGTCAATTTTGCCGTTACTCTGATCCTATCACTTTTTTGCGGCTCGGGAACAGAGCCGTTTACTGTGTTCTCGGTGCATGATTCCCACTGGTTCAGGACCACGTTTGTCAAATGACTTGAGTAGTGAAGGCTAGGTGAGTATAATGATTCGTGTGATGTCCTCCAAGTCTGATGAGGAGATATGAGAGTGAAGGGCTTCACGGACTCAAGCCGATGCATAGTGTCCAATGGTAGCGGTGTTCTGCCAGAGCGCTTACATGGTCAAGCAATATGAACACAGTTTTTTAACCCTCGAACAAGGCTCACGACCGGCCCGGAAGGTCAAGAATGAATAATATCCAGATTCGTCGCAGAATCCTAGAGATGCTATATGAGGTTCATGACCGTGATCCTGAAGGGGGGATCGAGTTATCTGAGCTAGCACAATGTTTGAGACTCCCACTTGATCGAGTTAGGAGCAACCTCGTATATTTATGTGATCCCGACAAGAAACTAGCGCAATTAAAGAAGACGTCTGTCGAAACTTCTGTTGGGAGCGGGCGGATTTACCATTTTGTACGAATCACTGCAACTGGCATTGATCTCCTCGATGATCCGAATGAATTCAATTCTCGTTTCCCACCCCAGGTAATCTATCAGTATGTTGCTGGTGACAACTTGGAGGTAACGATTGGTGATAATGCTTCAGAAGTCACGGTCGGCAAGGATATTGTTAAATTGCAGTTTGGTGCAAGCCACAGTCTAGGTGAGTTGTGTACTAGATTTGTTGCTTCGCTTGAAAACGACTCGCATTACAGCGAACTTGATAAGAGAGAGATCGCTGCATGGCTTGAAAGGTTGCAGGCACTTCTACAAAGCAACCAGGTGGACTTGGGAGAAATTCAACGCATCAAGCAATTTCTCACCGAGCGAGAGGGTCGGCCAGCGGTAGTGACCACTGCGTTATTCTCTCATCCTGCTATAGTTGAGCGTGTCCAACAGGCAGTTGAGCAGCTTATCGGACGTTCGTAGGTGACACTGATCTACAAGACGGAGGACAATGTGGCCACTGAATTTGACCAACTTGTTCTAAGAGCGCTGCCCCATTTCATCACAATTCAGTATCAAAGACTTTTGGAAGCCGAGACTGCTACGCTAAAGGTGCACAATGCTCTGCGCGTATATGAACTTACTTTGCGCACATTGGCTATAAGTGTAATCAGTCAATATCTTATTCGTGATGCCGACCGGCTCAATGCTCCAATTCTCAATCGGCTGCTGCTGACCAAGTTGCCTAATGTGACCCTAGATGTTTGGCAGCAAATCTTTTTTGTCACCCTCATGGCTTACGAGGGCAATCGTGACCTGTTCTTTATGCCGGAACTATATGATTTCTTCTGGGACAATACGGTCATTCCGCCCAAGCCCCGGCAGGGTGTCGAGGTCCCCTTCATACGCCTGACCCAGATACGAAATGATCTTGAACATGGAGCGTCCCCAGCTGAGGAGGCCGGCTGGCAAGCTCTGTGTACCGAAACTCTCAATCTGTTATCTGCAATGCTTTCTCGTTTCACCTTTCTCGAGCGATATGAACTTATCCGTGTCACCAAGCGGGAAGGTGATTCATATTGGTATGACCTGTACACAGGATCACAAGAGGTCGTCACTCGAGGGCCTATACAAATTGAATGTGCGTTGAGCCCAGGTTTCTTCTATTTCACGAGGCAGGAATGTGATTTCCTAAAACTACACCCACTCTTCATCTTTTGGGAAGAACCACAGACTGACTTGGCTGTTCTGCCTCCTTCAAGTGATGCCGCCATCTACGACCGATTCATAATAGATCGGTTGCAATACCTTATTGCGAACATGTGGAAGACGGTTACCGATGAAAAATCCGTTAGCGATTTCGTGCGTTTGCTATATTACACGGTTGAGCAAGTCAAGCAGGAGCGTCAGCAGGCTGACCGCCTGACTTGGCAGCAACTGCGGGAAATTACACATGCCATCTCTGAACGGCGTATGGCTAGTGTATTGGGAAAATATCGCTCTAACCTTTACTTGCAGCGAAATAAGGTCAAAGACTCTTTTGAAGATTTCCTTACGTCTGACAAAGTGTGCTTTGTGCTAACTGGCAAGTCGGGTGTAGGAAAGAGCAACTTTTTACTGTCGCTAGCTGAAGAATATGCCTCAAAGCGTCCGAAGACTTGTTTGCTAATGTACAACGGTGCCAAGCTAAACCCTCAAGAGCCTATCACAGCAATTATCGGGCGGGACTTTAGTAATCAATTGGTATTGACAGGGCGTGACTTTGGACCAGGGATTGCTGACATTTGGCAAGAAATTGCTCGTATCGATGATGTCAACAATTGTATTGTGATTCTTTGCATTGATGCAATTAACGAGAACCTGGAAGCAAAAGCGATTCTGAGTAGAATAGACGAATTGGTTGAGGGTTCGCCATGGCCGTGGCTCAAAGTAGTGCTCACTTCACGTCCTGAAGCTTGGCAGTCTATCAAACGAGGCGTTAGGCTTGCTGACTCTCGGTATTATAGACAGCAAGGGAAGGAAGATCTGGGTGTGGAGATGGAATCGTTCAGCTACTCCGAAGAACTGAAACCATTTAGCCGTGATGAGTTGCCACTTGTATATACAAAATACTACGAGGTCTATCGTCTGCGAACATCATATTTAGATTTGCCAAGTAATGCAAAAGTGGCTTTGCAGGATCCTCTAATACTCAGGTTAGTGGCAGACATGTACCAGGGAGAAGAGATACCCAATGCAATCCGGCTAGGCGAAATTTACCAAGAATATATAAATCACTTGCTCAAAACTGAACGTCTCGCTGAAACTGATTTACGTTTCCTTGAGCATGAACTTATGCCGTTCATGATCCAATGGGGACGCTATTCCAACAAAATCACAGCTCGTGAGATAAATGAAGCGAAGACCATATATGGGCGAAGCCTCTTTGATTTGATCCACAACGATGGAATACTGAGTAGCGGGCTACGGATTAATCAATCGTATATCAATCTTGTGGATACAGAAATCCTGATGCGACATGGTGATGCACAGGAATATGACATTGGGTTCAAGTTTGAGAGGTTCTATGATCACTATGCGGGTAAACGCATTCAGAAACTTATCGAAGAGGTGAAAGAGGTTCATAGCGTTTACATTCAATTGGTAAGGGAAATTCAAGGGCATCCCTATTTATGGGGAGCAGTGAAAGCGGCTCTACTAGCTGAGTTGAAGAGGGAGAATGAGGAATTGGTTATTGCACTTTGCCAGAGCGATGACCAATCCGTCAAAGAGATGATGGTCGCTACCCTGACCGACTATGGCAATGAAGGGCATCTAGATCTGGAACTTCTACTGACGAGATTGATGTCGTTGGAAACAACTGAAGCAGCCAGCATTGCAAAGACTTCAATCGTAGGGAGACTTCTACACCGAGAAAGTATTGAACCTCCTCGGTCCATTCTAAATGCTAGAAAGACAGCTATCGAAGTTGCGGGGAATATAGGTGATATAAGGACCCTGCAAAAAGGGGCAATGGATCGGTCATCTACCGTTCGGACACACGCAGTCCGGAATACTCTCCAGCTTTGGAGGCAAGATAGAGAACATCGCCAGAGGAGTACGGTTGGCAACAGGGCCTTTGAAGTATTACGAAATCTATCGAAACAAATAAGAGAAGGCTTGTTGCCGAATATCAATGTAATGGAGGCTTGTGCCGGCATTATCCTTCCTCTCTTCTTTGAGGGTTATCATGGCAGGGATGGCAACGATGACGATTTGACAAGTGAACTGTGGCAAATAAGCCGAAAAGGGCTAGAGGATCTGCTATATATTGGCCAGAGCGGAGTAGCAGGCGCAATAGTGCGTAATCGGGTTCGCGAGTGGGTTGTCTCAAGTGCTTTGGAATTTGTGGTTAGATGGATTCAGGACTCGCCGCAACATAGCACATTTGATATAGTAAATCTCAAGACGTTCTTTTCTCTCTCTCAGTCTGAGCGGGAACTTCTGAATGTTGTTCTGTCATACTATGACCCATCACGACGAGATGTCGAAGTGCTCATAGATTATCTGCCACGTATTCTCAACGTGAATGACACGATAATCAACTGGTCGCTATGGCAAGTATTATTGGTGCAATGGGACGGCAGCCGAGAGACTGTTTTGCGCATCATTGAATTCTTGTTTGAGGAGGGTATGAGGCAATCTGTCCCAACTTATACGGCGACAGTTCCCTTAAGTGTTCTGGCTGGAGTTTTAAGACAAGGGAGAGGAGATGAAACTATCGGAGCATTATATCTGGATTTCACTGCTAGAAATTTTGACAAAAGCGGTGGCAGAGTGATCTTCAGTGGCAGAACCTACGTGCGCGCTATGTTCGACTCATATTTCGATGCCTTGTATGGTCTCTACAATAAGGTCGACACAAGTTTGCCATGTAGGTATGTAGAAAAGGCCGTGAAGGACAACAATGTTGATTTTCAAAGTTCTGTAATCCGTGATCTTGGTTTGTTGGCTCCCGAAAAAAGATTCTACAAACCTATTTTGGAAATTGTACAATACTTACTTCCCTGCACTGAGGCTTCTATTCGCAGTTCCGTGGTCAACTTGCTTGCTCGCCTCAGACAAAATTGTCCCAATGAGGTTGATGATTTCTTGCTCGATAACAGTGTGTCCAGCGAAATACAAAGAGACGTAATGACTTCTGAGGTCAAAGGCACCATTGGAGGAGACGTTCTGTTTTTGCCGGTTTATCGCTATATTGGTGATGCTGCCGTGTTTTCCCCTAAAACGCAAGCGGTGTTGCCGGAGGTGTTGGGGAAAGCAGTTCATTGTGGCAACGTAAGTCAGTTTCTCAGCATTCTGGTCAAAAAGATCATCAACTTGGTCTACGGACAAAATGTTTTCAAGAATGTGTGAGATAGCAAGGTGGAGATTGTTCGCACTAGCAACAGTAGTATAAGAACTATGTGCCCCCATCCAATTCGGAGATTACATGGTAAAAGATTCGGAGCACTCGGGCCTCACTTACAAATTCGCATATTTATTATCTCGGCTATTTGATACCCCAATTATGACTTTTGAAATATTCCTAGTCTTTTTGTTCAAAGACAGGGTAGAGTTGAATTGGCTTGCTGTTATTCTTTTGGGGGATTTGATTCTTCCCATGATTTACTTGGTTTATAGCTATAGCAACAAACATATTTCTGATTTAGATATTACGAATCGCAAGGAAAGAGAAGTTTGGTATACTGTTCTGGCAACATGCTGGATTCTGACTCTAGTTGTGGGCTTCCTGCTTCGCTTCCCGATCCATATGTTGGTTTTTCAAACTTGGTTAACCGTTTTCGGAGTATTGGACACGGTGATAACATTCTTCTGGAAGATCAGTGGTCATGCTATGCTATCAACTAGTCTAGTACTGTGGCTTTCGTTTTTGTGGAACCCTTTTTATATCATTTTCTTAGTAATCTTTGTTCCCCTTATTTGTTGGGCTAGACTGCGTACTGGGAAACATACAATTCCTCAATTGGTTGTAGGTACTTTGTTGATGCTGGTCGTGACCCCAATAATAAGGTTCTTATTCGCGCACAACTAGAGTTTACTTTTCGCACAAGTTTAGAACTTGACCGCACTAAGAATTCCGCAATCACAGCATGGAGGACAGAAGATGACAAACGAAATGCCAAAGACGGTTGGTGGTGATAACATCCAAATCACCATTGGTGACGATGCCTCTAGCGTAGCCGTTGGAAAGAATGTACAACAGATGATTGGCATGCAAACTCCGGTACAAGTCACCGAGGCTGATATCGCCGCTGTGCGAAACATTTTCGCTGAACTTAAGCACCAGATCGACGCTCAATCTCTGCTTGAGAAAAGTTCGGCAATGGAGCGAGTTAACGTAACCGTTGCGCAACCAGGACTCAAGTCGTCTCTGGCCGCAAGAAATCCAAACTCTTGAAGAATGGCAACACATGCTGAAACGCGACTTGCCCCGACAGGAGCAGGAGTGCACCGGTATACGGGCCGAGTTCATC
>CAYGWJ010000122.1:0-6645 GCA_964353405.1 uncultured Anaerolineae bacterium | reverse complement strand
CACGATTGGGCTGATCGCTCGGGTCAGCCTCGATCTGCTTCGCCCCTGATTCACACTCCGATCAGGCTGGCCGTTTCATCGTGCCTCACGCCAACTCGTGAACTCCCTCAAAACTGCCTCTTGACTTTTACCGCATTCTCATGCGGTCTTGTCTACGCATTGGCCTGATTGAGATTCACGGCGCCGCACTCCGCGAACGCGTGATCAGGCGCGAAGAATTGGTAGCAGAAGATGAATGGGCCATCCGCTCGGCGGCGTATCGAGCGATCCAACATGTGCAAAATGAATCGGGCCGAAGCATGGGCGCAGTGGATTGGTTCTTTTTCGGCGCGCGCCTACGCTGCCCTGAGATGACAGAGCCGGAGTGCTTGCGCTGTCCGGTAGATCCTGTCTGTGCACATCACAAAGAACTGTTCCAGCCAGTTTTTCGCACCACGTTTTATTGATGACAGGCGGGACAATTCCGACGGCAAAATCCATGTCCGAGATTCAAGCCGACTTTGATCGGATCGCCTTGCTCTCAACCGATGAATGGAATCACAACAACCACTATCACGGCTTCCTGCTGAAGCACGTACCGTCACCGTGTGCTGAAGCGCTCGATATCGGTTGCGGCGCCGGCTCGTTTTCGCGGCTGCTGGCACAGCGATCTAGTCGGGTGATGGCGCTTGACCTGTCGCCGCAAATGATTCGGGTCGCTCAGGCGCGCTCCAGGCCCTACACGAATATTGACTTTCGAGTGGCCGATGTGATGGCATGGCAATTTCCGGCGGAGCGGTTCGATTGCATCGCGTCTATTGCCACCCTGCATCATTTGCCGTTGAGGCAGACACTCGTCAACATGAAACGTTCTCTCAACACCGGCGGCGCTCTGCTGATCCTTGACTTGTTCCAGGGAGCAGGCTTGTTCGATCTACTGGTGAGCGCGTTGGCGTTGCCGGTGGACGTTGTGTTCAGGCTCGTCAAACGTGGCCGCTTGAGAGAATCTGCCGAGGTGCGAGCGGCCTGGGACGAGCATGGCCGGCACGACTCGTATCTGACGCTGACCGAGATACGCAAGACGTGCGCGGATATTCTGCCCGGAGCAAGCGTGACGAGGCATTTACTGTGGCGCTGTTCCATCATCTGGAAAAAAGAGTAACCGAACTCAAAAGCTCGGCGTATGGTTCCTGCTCTTCCCGCAGGTCAGCCCCTATCTGGGCGGCTATGCCGGCCTGATCGGTCTGCTCGTCTGGTTCGGTCTGGCTGTCTGGGAGATGCGCAAGGCCAATCCCGCTGTGACACCTCGGCCTTCTGAGGCAGTGTCATAGTGGAAGCGAAGGATGAATAACTGTGGAGGTGTCTTGTGGCAAATTCGACTCAACCGATGCGGGACAAGATCTGCCTGGTGACCGGCGCCACTTTTGGCATCGGCCAGGTCACGGCCCGGGCGCTCGCCCAACAGGGCGCGCGGGTGATTGTCGTCGGGCGCAATCAGGAGAAATGCTCAGTTACTGTCAGCCAAATCCAACAGCAGACGGGCAACCGTGCCGTCGAATATCTGCTGGCGGATCTGTCATCTCAGTCGGCGGTTCGCCAACTGGCGCAAGAGTTCAAGAGCCGCTGCCGGCAGCTGCATGTGTTGGTCAATAACGCGGGAGCAGTTTTCTTTCAGCGGCAGGTGACGGTTGACGGCATCGAGATGACCTTTGGCCTCAACCACCTGAGCTGTTTTCTCCTGACCCACCTGCTGCTCGACGTGATCCAGGCCAGCGCCCCGGCGCGCATCGTCAATGTCGCGTCTCGCGCGCACGAGCGGGCGCGCATCCATTTCGACGACCTGCAGGGGAAGCAAAGCTATAACGCCATGCGGGCCTACGGCCAGTCCAAGCTGGGCAACGTCCTGTTTACCTATGAGCTGGCGCGGCGTCTGGCCGGCACGCGCGTCACCGCGAACGCGCTCCATCCGGGCGTCGTGGGGACCGGCTTTGCCGCGAACAATGGCAGCCTGGTGCGGCTCGGCCTGCGCCTGTTCCATCTCTTCACCATCAACCCGGAACAGGGCGCCCAGACCAGCATTTATCTGGCCGCTTCCCCGGAAGTGGAGGGCATCACGGGCAAGTACTTTGTGGATAGGCAAGCCGTGCCGTCGTCCCCGATGTCATACGATACCGCTGTGGCCGGCCGGCTCTGGCAAGTCAGCGCAGAGATGACGGGACTGCCAGGGTAAACGTTTTCCCGGTTATGACGCGAGCCTGTTCCGGACCATCTTCCACGAGTCGGTGATCAAAAAGCTTTCATCCGTGTTGAGCACCATTTGCTCGAACCGCTTCATCGGCACGGCAAATGTCAGATGGTGCGCTGGCACGCAAGGGCGGGCGGACACATCAAACATGCCTAGGACGCAGCGTGGATGCTCGGACTGGGCCTCCTCGTAGGGGTAATTGATGATCGAGGCGCAGCCGGACCCCATCGGCGCAATGACGCCGTGGGGGTCGGCCACATCATAGTTCGCCAGCGTGAACAGGCCCGAGAGGACATCCGGCGCGGCGAAGAACACGACTGCCAGCGGCTGCTCATCCGGCGCGAGCTTGTCCCACCGTTTGAACACCAGGTATTGGCCGGGCGCTTCAAAGGGCGGATGGTGCGCCAGGTGTTGCTTGACCAACTCGGGCGATTGTTTGTAGCGCTCGCCTTCCATCTCGCCCGGAATGCCGCACGACAGAAAATATTCAAACCTGGGGCGAAGCTTTTGCGTAAAGCCAGTGTACCGCTTGCCGCCAGCGCAACCGGGCGTCGTCGCGTCGTACACAAAGGGAAAACCCTCTCGCACGCGATTGAGATTGCCGATCAAGCAGCGCTCCGCGTGGGTTGATTCGCGCACGTCCTCGTCGCGCACGTGATCGGTATAGAAATAGCAAATCGGCAGTTCGCTGCCCGCGAAATATCGCTTCCATCGAGAGCTAAAGGTTTCGGCAAACTGAGCATCCATAGCATGACCTTTCTCTTTACAGATCAATCCAATCGTTTGAGAGAACCGACCTACGGCATCGGGCTGACAAAGCGCGTCGTCCCGATGAAAATGACATTCCATCCGTTGAACAGAACCAGCAGATTGAGTGCCAGCCACGCCAGGGTGGATTGCCACGACGAGCTGTCCCGCCCTGCGCTGCCCGCAAAGAGCAGACTATCCAGCAGATTGGCGGCCGGGTGAGCACAGATGAACAAGCCAAGCAACACGCCGAGGCTGCCATCCAGCTTGCTGTTGCCTGTGAGCGTGCGCTGATAATAGAGCCAACCGCTGTAGGCGCTGGCGACCAGGATCAATGCCCACATCGTCTTGACGTTGTGCCCGCGCCGACGCTCACGCATCATGATCACCACTCAATTCTGCCAGTGCCATCACCGTCGTCACCGTTGTCACCGGCTGTCGCGTTCCCAATAGTAGAGGACAGCCTCCATCAGCTTGAGCCGGCCCGCGCCCGGACTGCGCCGCCGTTCGTGCTCGATCAAACGCGCCACGAGTTCCCGGTCGCCGCGCGCCTTGTAGAGCAGGCGACGATAGACCTGCTTTTCCTGGCTGTGACGCTGGCGCGGAAGCACCTGGGTCACATAGATAGCAACGCCGACAGCGGCCAGGACGACCGGGATCAGATAGATGCCCCACGGCAGCGCATAGGCCAGATAGGCCGAAAGGGTCAGGGCCGCTACAATGACGATCAGGTACTGGGGCCACGCAGCGTGACTGGACGAGTCGGCTGATGGTTCGTCGTCATACAGGAGCAAATCGTCGTAAGCGGCCTCTTCGGACCACCCCGTCTCGCTGTCCGAGCCGCACTCGGGACAGGCTGTGGCACCTGATGGGACCTCTGCTCCGCACTGAGGACAGGTGAAATATCGTTCCACTGTATTCTTCGTTCTCGGATGAGTCAAGACTGCCAGGGGAATTGTATGCCAAGTCGGCCATCTGTCAATCCACACAACCGGCAAGATCACACGGGTTTATGATACAATATGGCGAGTTTGTGAAACACAGTCTGCGGCGTCGGGGCAAACGCTGAGGAACCGCCCTACAAATCGTATCAGGCGACTGATGATGGACATGTGAGAGGTTAATATGGCAAACATCCCAACTCAAAAAGAGTTGCAGACGCGCGCTGCTTTGCTTGACACACAGGGTCACTTGAACCAGGTTGGTTGGGCACGCCACCCGCTGCTCGACTGCAACCTGGAGAACGCGCACTTTTACTCGCTGCGTTTCTTGCAACGCTTCCGCGTCAAACGCTGGGATTACTATGGCGTCACCACGCCGACGCATTTCTTTTCTGCCACGATTGGGGACATAAGTTATCTCGGCTCGATCTTTGTGTACCTGATTGACCTGGCGACGGGTGAGTTTCACGAAGAGACACTGACCATCCCGCTGGCATGCGGCCTCACCCTGCCCCGCAACAGCGCCGAAGGCGAGTCCGTTTTCGATAACGGCAAGGTACGTTTGCATTTTCGCGCCGAACCGGAAGCTCGCAAGCTAGCGGTGACATGGCCCAACTTTCGCAGGCATGACCTGTCTGCCGAGGTGACGCTGTGCCTGCTACCCGAGCACGAATCCATGACCATCGTCATCCCCATCGCCCGTGATCGCTTTTACTATAATCGCAAGGTCAACTGCATGCCTGCCGAAGGATGGGTCAGATGGGGCGACACGCGCATTGAGATTCAAGGCGCCAATAGCCTGGGCAACCTGGACTGGGGACGCGGTGTGTGGGAATACAAGTCGTTTTGGGTATGGGCCAGCGCATCAGGCTTCCTCGCCGATGGCCGCACGGTCGGGTTGAACATGGGCTATGGATTCGGAGATACGTCGGCGGCGACCGAGAACGCACTGATTCTGAATGGGCGTATTCACAAACTGGCGCAGGTGGACTTGCACTACGACTCGACCAACTACAAGCGCCCGTGGAAGATGACCGCGCCGGATGGCCGGCTGGATCTGGAATTTGTTCCGTTCGTGGAGCGCGTCGCCAAAACGGATTTCAAATTGCTCAGCAGCGAGGTGCATCAGATGTTTGGCCGCTATCACGGGACGGTACAAACAGACGACGGCGAGGTCATCCGGCTCGCCGGTCGGCGCGGGCTGATCGGTTTTGCCGAAGAGCATCACGCCAAATGGTAAGACAGACTCGAGGAGCGCGGCATGACACAACCTTGGCTTGACCAGGCTAAAGTATCGCAGGTACTGTTCTACCCCCGGCGCGCTTACGGCCTTGCTTCAGCACTTGTCGGCGCGCGTTCAATCCAAGTGGAGGTCGAGCCTGGCATCGCCCTCGGCGGACAACTTTATCCTGCCGCACCAGACTCGCCCGCGATCCTGTTCTTCCATGGCAACGGCGAGATCGCGGAGGATTACGACGACATCGCCCCCCTGTACACCCAGATGGGCATCACGCTCTTGGTGATGGACTATCGCGGCTATGGAACCAGCGGCGGCGCACCCACCGCCAGCCACTTACTTTCGGATGCGGTCGCCGTGTTTGAAGCAATGGGGCATTTGCTGAATGAGAACGGTCTCGCTCCTGCGCGCCTGTACGTGATGGGACGGTCGCTAGGCAGCGCGGCGGCGATTGAAATAGCGGCTCGCGCGGATGAGCGCCTGGCCGGATTGATCGTCGAGAGTGGATTTGCGAACACCGTTGCGCTCCTGGCCCGCCTGGGCCTGCAGGTGCGTGGCGCGGAAGAGCGCGATGGGTTCGGCAATGCCGCCAAGTTGAGCCGCATCGCCCTGCCCGTCCTGATCATTCACGGCCAAGACGACGTGCTGATTCCGGCCTCGGATGCGCACGAATTGCACCGCCGCTGCGCTTCGCCCAACAAGCAATTGGTGTTGATTCCCCGCGCCGGGCACAACGATTTGATGATGGTCGGTATGAAGCCATACATGGAAGCAATCAAGCGATTCGTCGCGGGCGACACTGGAACCTGAAAATAGGAGAAGCATGGACACCCAACAGCGACATCAAGCCAATCGAGCCGCCTGGAATGAAGCGGCGCGCCACTATGAACAAGAGATCGAGCAAGACATCACCTTCCTGCGCGCGGGCGGCAAGAACCTGATGGAGCCGGAACTAGGGTTCCTCGCCGATCTGAGCCTGTGGTGCAAACGCGCCATCCATCTCCAATGCGCCGGCGGGCGGGACACGCTGTCTTTGTGGAATCAGGGCTGGCCCACCCAATACATCCCGGAGCCGGATATGCCAGCCAAGGAGAAGCAGGCCCCCAAGCATGAACGCCAATGGACGCTCGGCCAGATCATGAATGCACTGGTCAAGGCCGGCCTGCGTTTGGAGCGTTTTGAGGAGCACCCCCAGCAGTATTGGAACCAGTTCCCCAACCTGCCGCAAGAGGTGATTGACCGCCTGCCGCACACCTTTTCTTTGATGATGAAGAGGGACTAAGGTAACGCGGCGGCCTGACCCATTTTGCCGGGCTGTGATTGAACGTGGCACGCCACCCAGGACGCTCGCTCCGTTCTGGTGATTACCCACAAGTCTGTCATTGCGAGAATTCATATCGCCGGGTGGCGATATGCCAGGGTAGAGAAACTCGCGCCATAGTGTCATTCTGAGGCCGAAGGCCGAAGAATCTCTGCCTTGCGAGGTAGAGACCCTT
>CAYGWJ010000121.1:0-68660 GCA_964353405.1 uncultured Anaerolineae bacterium | reverse complement strand
CGTAGTCGTTCATTGTCTCTCGATGCAAGCGAGCAAGTCTTGATAGAACAACTGAAAGTTGGGACACTTGTCAGCAATCACAGCGGGTGTTGTGCGTTGCAGAATCCATGGCCCATCCGTTTCTTTTTGGTACGTTCGCTTGTGACGAATGAACAATTCTTTCAGGTGTTCCGCGGGCGGCTTTTGATCGTTCACTGTTTCCGGCGAGTTGAAACCGGATAGATGTGTTACCCCCAATCGCTTGCAGAGAGTCTCATTGTCGGCAAGTATCCACGCTTCAAAATCGTGGACAGCAGTGTGTGGGTGAAATCGGGCGCGCAGACGAGATTCCACCAAGTTGCGCATTTCTTGCTTCAGCGACTCTGCGTCCTGATGGCCGGGGTAAAGATCAACAAGAGCAAAAACATGGTCAACGCTGTCGTGCTCCAACGCAAGTTTAGCCTTTCGCCCAACTTCACGCATGAGATTGCCTTTACCACCCAGTTGACGAAACTGAACGCTGGTGTGCCTTTCGCGCCACTGAGCCATGTCACCTCTCAGTAAAGCGTTCAATCCCAGCACATCCGATGGGCCTTCCACATATACTCGAATTACCATGGCATACCCCCCAGCTCGCCCGAAAGCCAGAGTTCTCCTTTGGTATAGTGTTCCAGCCAGGCATCAAGCTGGGGGCGTTCCTGCAATCGTTGCACACGAGTTTCGCCATCCACTCGATCCATAATAACAATGTGCTCGACATCCAACGCATCCACCAGTTGCGGTGAATGCGTGGCGATGATCAGTTGTGTGCGGCTGGATGCATCGCGCAGCAAGGCGGCAATGATGGGCATTAGCGAAGGATGCAGGCCAAGCTCAGGCTCGTCAATGCACACCAGTGGAGGCGGGTCAGGTGTCTTGAGGATCGCGAGCAAGCACAAGAAGCGCAAGATGCCATCGGAGAGGTAGTGTGTGGAGAAATCACGCTTGAAGGATTTTTCCTTCCAGCGCATCACGATGCGCCCGTCGCCGCCTTCGGGCGGAAATGCAAGTTCTTCGAAATCAGGGTAAGCAGTGCGGATAACATCGAGGATATCTTCGTAGGCCGGACGATATTCGCGCAGCGCGGACAGGCGATACAAGACGTTGACCAGGTTATCACCGCCGTTGATCAAGCGGGTCTGAGGACGAACGAGTGGCGGCTGGCGCATAGGTGAATCGCGTGTTGTGTCAAAGGAAGTATATATTGCTATCCCAGCAAACAAACTATCGAGTTCTCGTTCTGCTTCACTGTATGGAGAGCCGTCTTCTGGAACAAGTTGGCTGAGGTCAGAAAATGAATCTTCATCGAACCCAAGTTCTTGAGGGGGAGCGAATAATGGCGGAAGATCCCTGAATATCTCTAACGTGTTCGAGAGGCCAAACTCAGTTTCGGGTACGAAAGTTGTCTCTTTCCTTCGCAAGCGAAGCCGGAACTCCCAGTCCTTATACTTCCCTTCCTGAGATGCGTCATATATTAGTTGGATGCGAATTGATTTGTATTCTCCACGTGCCCATAGAATACCATCTAGCCCGCCTCTGGCAAATATCGCATCTTCGAGTTTGCCAGCTTTGTGCTCGTGAAGTAATGCGGCGATATCGAGTAAGTTTGTTTTGCCGCAGCCATTGGGGCCAATCAACACGTTGAGTGGCCCTAATAGTAGATCAACATCTCGGAGGGTTTTGTAACCTTGCACATGCAACCTGCGAATCATGGTTGCCTCCTAACTCGCGTCGCTTGTCGCCGACCAGAACTGGTTGACCTTTTGCGCAAGCAGCTGATGCTCCGGGGCGCTCAGCGCCGGGTCGGCCTCGAACAGCTTTTGCGCCTGCTCACGGGCCAGGTCCAGCAGTTTGACGTCGGCCAGTTGCGCCACTTTCAGATCGGGCAAGCCCGATTGTCGTGTGCCGAAAAACTCGCCCGGGCCGCGTAACTCCAAATCCTTTTCCGCCAGCGCGAACCCGTCGTGAGTGCTTTCGATGGCCTCTAGTCGCTCGTCGCTTTCAGCATTGGTAGAGTCAGCCAATAGCAGGCAGTATGAGGCGTGCTCGCCGCGTCCTACGCGCCCACGAAACTGGTGCAGTTGCGCCAGCCCAAAGCGATTCGCGCTTTCGACGAGCATCACTGTGGCGTTGGGCACGTCAATGCCCACCTCAACGACAGACGTGGACACGAGGGCGTGCAACTCGCCGCGTGCAAACGCTGTCATCACTGCATCTTTTTCGTCGCTCTTCATCCGCCCATGCAGCAGGCCCAGCTTGTAGGCAGGAAAGACGTATTTTTGCAGCCGCTCGTATTCTTCCACGGCGGCCTTGGCTTCCACCTTATCTGATTCTTGCACGAGCGGGCAGATGATAAAGGCCTGGTGACCCTTTTCCACCTGCGCGCGGATAAAGGCATACGCACGCTCGCGCTCGGTGGGGAACAGCCAGCGCGTCTCGATCTTTTGGCGGCCCGGCGGCATCTCGTCCATGATCGAAAGATCGAGGTCGCCGTAGAGTGTGAGCGCGAGTGTGCGCGGGATGGGCGTGGCCGACATCACCAGCACGTGCGGATGAGTTCCAGATTGTCCCTTTTGTCGAAGCGCCGCGCGCTGCTCCACGCCAAAGCGATGCTGCTCGTCAATCACCAGGAAAGCCAGATCGCGGAAGGTGACGTTGGGCTGAATGAGAGCGTGCGTGCCGACGACAATGTTCACCTCGCCCGAAGCAAGCCGCGCATGGATGGCTTCCTTGTCCGAGGTGCTGCCTGTCAAGAGTTCAACCCTGGGAGGCCGAGGCACGCGGAGCGCGGCGAACAACCTGGTGAGCGTCTTGAAATGCTGCTCGGCCAGGATTTCGGTCGGGGCCATCAACGCAGCCTGCGCACCCGAAGCGACGACTGCCATCATCGCAGCGGCGGCGACGACGGTCTTGCCCGAGCCTACGTCGCCTTGCAACAGGCGATTCATCGGCACGCCCGACTTGAGGTCGGCGATGATTTGATCGAGCGTGCGCTTTTGCGCGGCGGTGAGCGGGTAGGGGAGTGAATGGATAAAGCTGTCCACTGCGGCCGGATCAAAGTCGAGCGCGCGGCCCGGTTGCGAGCGCCATTCTTGCCTCTGGCGCAGCACGCCGATCTGGATGATGAACAATTCGTCAAAGGCAAGCCGTTGGCGAGCGCGCTCCAAATCGCTCCAATCGTCGGGAAAGTGAATGTGCGACAGCGCTGATGAGATGTCCATCAGTCCGGCAGATTGGCGAATGGATTGGGGCAGGTGCTCCTCACGGAGCGCGCGAGGCGCCCAGTAATCCACCGTGCGCTTTATCAGTCGGCGCAGCCACTTGCCCGTAAGACCCTCCGTCAGCGGATAAATCGGAACCAGCCGGGCAGTGTGCAACTGTTCGCGCTCGAGCGGCTCCCACTCGGGCGATTGGAACGTGAGGCGGCCCAGGTATTCGTCCACCTTGCCGCTGACAACGATTTGCGTCTTGGGCCTGATCTTGTCAGCCAGGTAGGGCTGGTTGAACCAAGTACATTGCACCAGGCCCGATCCGTCACTGAGCGTGGCCGTAAAGATCGGCGCGCCGCCACGCGACCGGCGCGTGCCCGCGTCCCAGACCGAGGCGATAATGGTAACTTCTTCGCCGTATTCGAGCCGGTTGATGGGCTTGAGGTTGCGATAATCGTCGTACCGACGCGGAAGCAGGAATAGCAAATCGCGAATGGTTTTGACGCCGAGCTTGCCGAATTTTTCGGCATAGGCGGTGCTGATGCCCGCCATCACCGTGACGGGCGCATTCAAACCCAATCGCTCCGCTTGAGCCGCGGCACGCGGCACAATGGCCGGGATGACCGGGCCTTGACTGAGCGCTGCTCGAGAAGGTGCGGGGGGCGCAGCCAGGGGCGGCTTGTCCACGGGAGGTGCGACACGCTCCACGTCAGGCTGACCTGTCCCTGGGGCAGCTTTTACCGGTGGTAAGGCAGTCCCGGGTTTGACCCCTGGCATTGCTGGTAGGACGGGCGGAGGTGGCGTGGGCTTGGGCGGGGCAACGGGCACAGGCGCGGCCGAAATAGGCGTTGACATCAGTGTCTTGATGCGCTCGATGGCCTGCACGCGCGCGGGGCGATCTGGCAATGTGCCGTAGCCACGCAGCGCCGCGACGATTTGCGCCACCTGCTCGGCGGGCGCTTCGCGGGTGGCTTCCTTTTCCCAAAAGCCCGCGAATTTGCCGAGGCCGCCGATCACGGCCTTGTCACGAAAGCCGCCTTCCATTTCAAGTTTTAGAATCTTGACAAGTTTATCGAAAGATGGAATAGGCATAAAAGGTTGTGTCATCTACTTTCCCGGCGCGACGACAGCCGCCAGCCCCAGGCCGTTTGGCCCGACGTGCGTCCCAATGACGGGCGTCACTTCGACCACCGGAATCGGTTGCGGGGCCAGGTGAGCCACCTGGCGCGCCAGTTCTGCGGCAGCTTCCTGCGCCGTGGTGTGTAACACCGCCAGCGATTCGAGCTTGCCCAGCTCGGTCGCCAGCTCGACGAGTCGCCGCATCGAGTGGCTGCGGGTGCGCACACGGTCAATGGAGCGGACGATGCCCCGGGTTAGGCCAACCACGGGCTTGATGTGCAAGAGCTGCCCCACCATCGCACTCGCCCAGCCGACTCGCCCACTGCGCCGCAAGAATTCCAGTGTGTCTGGAGCGGCGAGCACATGCACCCGAGTCTTCATCTGGTCAAGCAGCGCGATGATCTGCGCACGGCTCATGCCCACTCGCGCAAATCGGGCAGCGGCCAAGCACAGCCAGCCGAGTCCCATCGTGACGCTTTCCGAGTCAAAGATGGTAATGCGCTCCGCGTCCACTGCCTGCGCGCCCACGCGTGCAGCGTTGCACACGCCCGAAAGCGCTGAGGCCACGTGCAGCGAGATTACTTCGTCGCGGTCACCCGCTACGCTGCCATACACTTGCTCAAACATGCCCGCGCTGGGCGACGCCGTCCTGGGTAGCCCTTCGCTGACCGCCAGCCGGGCATAGAACTGCTCGCGCGTGATGTCCACGCCGTCGAGAAAGCTGGTCGTGCCGAACTGGATAAAGCACGGCACCACCATAATGTCGGCAGCCAGGTCGCGTGGGACGTCAGCGGTGCTGTCGGTGACAATTTTGACCATAATCTATCTACTTGTCAGGTAGTCAGGTAGTTCGACCAGGGAACTGTTCGGCCATTCAACCACGAGACTAGAAGACTAGCTCCCCGGCTGGCAGACCTTCGTAGACAAAAATGCCCACGCTGTCCGGCCCCAACTGACAGGCCAGCGCCGGGCCGTAGCGCATCACCGGAAAGTGCAGGCCGGGGCAGGCAAGCTCCAACTCCTCCAGCAAAAGCTGCGTGTCTTCGGTAGGCGTGTCTTGCGTGCCGCTTTGCAGAATCACGCCGCGGGCGATACTGGAAAACTCGGACGCGAACTCGGTGAGCTTGTCAATCGCCTTGTCGCGAGTGCGGACTTTTTCGATGGGGATGATCTCGCCTTCCTCGATGGCGAGAAATGGCTTGATGCCCAGCATGGTGCCGAGGATGGATTGCGACTTGCCGATCAATCCGCTGTGCTCCAGGTAATCGAGCGTGTCCACAAAGAACACGGCATAGATGTGCGGCACCATCCCGCGCACGATGCGGACAATGTCGCCCAGCGATTTGCCCTCGCTGGCGGCTTGCGCGGCGGCTTCCACCAAAAAGCCCAGCCCGACCGACGTCGTCCACGAATCGAGGATGACAATCTGGCAGCGGCCCAGGTAATCTTCGGCAGCGATTCTGGCGCGTGCGCACGTCTGGCTGAGCTTGCTCGAAATGTGCAGCGAAAGGATCTGGTCGGTGCTTTTCAGGACGTTGCCATACACCGCTCGAAAATCGTCGGCGGCGGGCGCATGAAGCGTGGGTGGCTGAGAGCTGGTCGCCATTCGACCAAAGAACTCGTCAGGTGTCAGGTCAATCCCTTCCCGATAGTATTGCCGCCCGAACTGGATGGCGAGCGGCACGACGGTGACGCCGAGCCTTTGCGGTGTGGTTGGATCGTCAAAATGCGCTGTGCTATCAGTGACGACACGGACTTTGGACATAAGTTTCCCTCAAGTGTGTTGCGCGCTTTGCATGCGTGTTTCATCAGGCGCTATGCGATTTGCTATTCTGCACTCAAAATGTAATAGTAATGCGGTTGCCCACCTTCAACGACTTCAATTTCCTGCGAGGAATACCGCTCCCGGATGGCCTGGGCCAGCGACTCGGCCTCGGCACGCTGAACGCCGTTGCCATAGTATAGCGTGACAATTTCGCGATCGGCTGTCCCCATCTGTTCGAGCAGTGCCCACACGACGTCTTGGACTGTGTCGCCGGAGGCTGACAGCACGTCGTTCAGCAACCCGATGAAACGGCCCTGCTTTACCTGGACGCCGTTCATTTCCACATCGCGCGTGGCGGTCGTGACTTCGCCGGTCTGGATGTGACGTGCTGCATGTTCCATAGTCGCTGCGTTAGCTTCCAGTGTGGCTTGCGCGTTAAAAGCCAACTGCGCGGCAATGCCCTGTGGCACGGTCTTGGTCGGCAAGACGACGACATGCTTGCCGGCTGTTGCGAGTTCGGCTGCCTGTTGGGCGGCCAACACCACATTGCCGTTGTTCGGCAGAATCAAAACCTTGTCGGTGGGCAATTGCTCGATGACCCTCAAGAACTGTTCCGTGCTGGGGTTCATCGTCTGCCCGCCAGGGACAATTGCGCCGACGCCCAGACTTGCGAACACGCGCGCCAATCCTTCGCCGGGCGCCACGGCCACCGTAGCGACCTGATCGGGCTGGATGTGAAAGATGCGCTCTGCGTTCGCGTCGCGCTGCGACCGGGTCGCAACGTATTCCTGATACTGCGCGGCCATGTCTTCGGTCGAAGCCTCGCGCACGCGGCCCCATTGATGAACATAGCTGAACACGGCCATATAGTCCGGCACGTGGACATGCACCTTCACTGTCTGGGCGTCACCCACGATAAGGGCCGAGCGTCCCATCGCGCTGATGTCAGCCCGCATCCGGTCCACGTCCAGGTTCTCGCCCACGACGAGGCACTGCACGTCATAGGCGTAACCGAGTGCCACATCGCCCGAGTCAATCTCGGCTTCGCTGACCTCGGCGACTGGCGCAGCGGTGACAATCGCTTCGACCGTCACCGACTCGCCGCACAGGTAACGTAGCATCCCTTCGAGGATGACGAGGTAGCCTTGCCCGCCGCTGTCCACGACCCCGGCTTGTTTGAGGACGGGGAGTAGAGTGGGCGTGCGCGCCACTGACTCGCGCCCGCGCACCACCATGTGTTCCAGGATGATCGCCAGGTCGTCGCGGTCAGGGCCGTCGCGCGTGGCCTCGGCGCACACTTCGGCTACTTCACGCGCAACAGTGAGAATGGTGCCTTCCACCGGTTTGATGACGCCTTTGTAAGCTGTCTGCGAGCCTTCCAGCAGCGCTGGTGCCAGGTCGGCGGCGGTGAGGATTTCCTTGTCGTCGAGGCTGCGGGCGAATCCGCGCCAGAGCTGCGAAAGAATCACTCCCGAATTGCCGCGCGCGCCCATCAGCGAGCCGTGAGCGAGGGCATGCGCCACCTGACCCACACGGTCGGTCGGCGTCCTATTTACTTCGGCCCAAGCCGATTCCATCGTCAGCAGCATGTTGGTGCCCGTATCGCCGTCGGGCACGGGGAACACGTTGAGGGCGTTTATGGCTTGTTGGTTGCTCTTGAGCCAGGCCAGGCTGGCTTTAACCAGTTCCTTCAACCCCTGGCCGTTGACGGTCAGCAGCCGGCCCGGGCCGGGCGTGCTCAAGGATGGGTCGCGTACTTGTGTGTCAGTCACCAGGTCTCCTAAACATCGGGATTGCTCACGCGCAAACCTTGCACGTGGACGTTCACTTGCGCGACTTGCACTCCCAGCGCCCGCTCGACGTTGTACCTGACGACGTTCATGATGCTGTGGGCCACCGACGAGATGCGCGTGCCGTACTCGACGACGACGTACAGGTCAATCTGAATATGGTCGCCATCCACTCGAACCTGTACTCCGCGATGGGCCGCGTCGCCCAGCGCCGTCATCAGTTCGTCGCCTAGATGCTTGGGCGCCATGCCCACCACGCCGTAGGATTGCAGGACAGCCTGCGCGGCGAGTGTGGCAATCGCCGTGGGCGAGATTTCGATTTTGCCCAGTTGGGTTTCTTCAGACATGGGAACCTCGTACGGTTTGCATCAAATCGGCTCTCGTGGTATCATCTTGCCGCTCTAATGAAATCAAAGGAAGGTGAACAGCAATGGCCAAGTGTGAAATTTGCGGCAAAGGCCCCTCTTTTGGGCATAACGTGAGCCATTCCAAACGCGCGACCAATCGGATGTTCAAGCCGAATATCCAAAAGCACACCCTCTACGTTGAGGGCCAGCCGCGCCAGGTTTACGTTTGCACGTCTTGCCTCAAGACGCTGACCAAAGTCAGTAAATAATCCGGTTTTTGCGTCCGCGCGCCAGCTCTTGACCGAGGGCTGGCGCTTTTTTGTTCTGACCGGCTAGATAATACACTGGTATCAGCAATCAGTCAATCAGTTACTCTGTGATTAGGAGACTCGTGCAGGTATTCGGTGAAGTACAACCGTTCTCCCACAAACAAAAGCGCCGTTACTACATACACAAAAACGGCGCAAGTTCAGCTTGTTCTTATTTCTGGACAGGCGGCAAGGTGGCTAACCAGCCTTCAATCAGTGCGGCCTCTTGTTCGTCTTCAGCCAAGTTGAATGCCTTTTCCCACTCTGAGCGGGCTAGTTCGACCTCGCCCTGCGCTAGGCGCAAGCAACCGGAAACACGATAACCGATGTTATCTTGGGGCACACTTGAAATCGCTTCTTGAATCGTCTCAAACGCCGCTTCAGGCTTACCACTGAGCCAGTAGGCCGTTGCCAGATTCGACAGCGCAACTAGCCGAATTGGTGTCAAGCGATGTGGAAACCGCTCGACTTTAGTCCTTGAAAAATCGCCATTGATCCACGCGGCTTCATGGAGGAGCGCCATCGAGTCCTGGTGAGCCTCCTGGATTGCAGCGCGCAATGCTTCCAGGGCCAGTTCATACTCTTGCTGGCGGAGATAGATGTACCCCAAATTGGCGTCGGCAATTGCCGGATCGCCTAATCCATGTTGCTTGACCAATGTGAGCAGGTCTTTCGCCCGTTGCCAGTTCTCTTCACAAGTTGGAAAGAACCCCAAATTGTCAAAATCTTTAAAGTGTCGCGTCATCCATGCTCCGGCAGCCAAATCAGCGGCAGAACTGTTGACATTGCGATCACGAAAATCAAGCCAGCGATACAGACTGTACCGATACAATGCTTTTTGCCTGTCAGCAACAGACATTAGAGCGTGGATTCCATTCTCTAGCGATTCATCCAGACTCGCAAGGTAACTCTTATCAGCTTGGGACAGCGAGGCTAGTATTCCCCACTTGCTCATCCAGCCAGCAAAGTTGTTGGGATCACGCTGAAGTGCTTGATCGGCTGCAGCAATCGCTTGCTCATAATCATCCAGATTGAAATAGCACTCAGATAATTCCAACCAAGGTCGCACATTGTTTGGTTCTAGTTGCCCTGCCCGCCGGAGTGGCTTGACGGCCGAGGCATAATCTTTTTTCTGCGCATACAGGGAAGCCAAGTCAAACAAGCCATCAACATTGGGCGATAATTCCGCAATGTTTTCCAAGACTGCAATTGCTTCGTCAACTTTTTCAACTTCTGCCAAAAAGTGCGCGAGACGCCTGGCGATTTCGGCATCTTGCGGCCATTGTTCACGACCTTGCCACAAGAGATCAATAGCATCATCCACTTGATCGGCCTCCCAAAACGCGGAGGCGAATCTCTGTATCAGTGCCGATTCGTGCTTGTCATGCTCAAAGAGGAAAGTGGTTAACGCCATCGCCTCCTGGTATTCTGCATGGCGAATTAGGAACAGGCCATACGCTTGCCGGATTTGAGCCGAGTCAGGCTCTAGCTCAAGCGCCTGGGCAAAACAGGCCTGAGCCAGTTGGGGATGACCCAAATCCTGATAGGTCAGACCCAAAAGCAACTGCGCCACGGCATTGCGGGGATCAGCCTGAAGCGAAAGCGCCAGTTGCGCCAACGCCGCAGGATAATCCGGAATCTCGCGCAACGCGAGGGCCGCATTGACGCGCTTCAAGCTTTCCGAAACTGGAATGGGTGTATCGGCCATTATCGCGCTCCCCATTTCTTGAGCGAGTCTTCCATGGATTGTGCCCACTCGTGTCCAAAAGCCGAGTATGTTACTTCTCTTGGCTCTTGCACCGGCAAGGTGGTTGATACCTGGGCATAAGCACGCGCCATGATTTGATCTTGATTCAGAACCTGGTTCACCAAACTGATGCGCAACTGCGCGTTTTGTTCAACTTGAGTACGCAATAGGGATAGCAGTCGGCAAAACACGCCCATCAGCGGGCTGGCCTCGCCCGCGGTCTGTAACTCGATCAGATGTCGTTCCAGGCGCGCGGCAGCATCTTGAAAATGCCCACTCGCCAGAGTCGCTTGCACATCTTCAATATTTCGCTCTACCCAGTTTGCAAAGAGTTGTTCGTTGATCTCTTGCGCTTCGACCTCGCAGCCAGCATCCAACATCGCTTTGCGCGCCGCCTCGCTCAACCGCGGCCATGCCGGCCTGGCATCACCGACTGATGTTTTCTCTGGCTTGCGAGTCGGTGGCTGCCCCACTGCTCGTCCCAAAGACGCGTTAACAAATGAATTCAGGCTGACTCTCTCGCGTTCAGCCGCCTGCACCAATTCCCGATGCAAAGAGCGCGGCAGACGCACTAGAAATTTGCCGCTGTAGTCTTCAGTAGGACGGGGTTCGGGAATGGCGCGCCCATCCTCCAAAGAGATTTCGATCCAGCCTGTCATTGCATCGAGAATCATCTCGGCCGCTTCTTGTGCCGAATCCCCCTCTGTCATGCAACCTGGTAATTCGACCACACGGGCAAACCATGTTTCTTCGTCTTCCCGAATCAATTGAATCGTGTAAGGCAAAGAGAGATAATAATAGAGATCTTTTCGTTCGATCATCTTCAAACACCTTTACGAGCAGCGTATGCCGAACAAGTCCACCAGACTAGAGCAACTCTTGTTCTTCATCAATCTGGTCAAGGATGTCCAACACTTGTCTGACATAGGTCGCTTTGACATGCGGGCGTCTGTAGGGAACCGATATTTGATAGACACCCAATGTGTAGTAAACATGGCTGGTTCCCGAGCTGGATGAACGCTTGACAAAACCATACCAAGTAAGGACGCTGTCCAAATCCTCAAATGAGACTATTTTAGGGTTGTTCCTGATTTTTTGGACTAGCTTCTCTTTTTTGCTCATTGTATGCTGCCATCTTCATGATATATAGTACCAAATATAGTATCATTTGTCAAGATATAAAATTAGCGTATTGTTATGGAAATACCATTCCACTCTTTAGATCATTAGATCATATGGCCTCAGAGGTGAAATCGGCCTCTTTTCGTCCGTATTTTGGGCGTTTTCACCTCGAAGGCGACGTGAGCCAGATCATTTGCTAACTGACCCGTTTCTCATTGGTGAGTTGACCCTTTGCCGAAGTTGTCCGCAACCCGCTTGAATATCTATCCCGCGCCGCAGGCGGAGCGTGTTGGGAATGTTGGCCGACTCTAGAATGGAACGAAACGCCGCGATGCGCTCACGCGTCGAAGCCGCGCCGGGGTAGCCGCTCGTCGGGTTGAGCGGAATCAGGTTGACGTGACACAGCATTCCCTTGATCAGTTGTGCCAGCGCGTGGGCCTGTTCCGGCGTGTCGTTCACTCCTTCGATGAGGGCCCACTCAAAACTCACGCGACGATGTGTCCGTTCGATATACTCGCGCACGGCGGACATGATTTCACTCAGTGGGTACCGCTTGTTGATGGGCACCAGTTGATTGCGCAACTCGTCGGTTGCCGCATGGAGCGACACGGCCAGGTTGATCTGGATGTCTTCGCTCGCCAGCTTTCGGATACCCTGCACCAGTCCCACGGTGGACACGGTCATCCGCCGCGCGCCCAAGTTGAACCCTTGCGGGTCGTTGAGTCGGCGGACGGCGGCCACGACCTGATCGTAATTGGCGAACGGCTCGCCCATACCCATGAATACGATATTGGAGATGGGAGATTGGGGATTGGAGATGGCAAGCTCGCGGGCGAAAAAGAGAACCTGCTCGATGATCTCACCAGAGGTGAGGTTGCGTTGAAAGCCGCCCTGGCCTGTGGCGCAAAACGAGCAGTTCATCGCACAACCCGCTTGAGTGGAGATGCACGTCGTGCGTCGGCGCTCGTAACTCATCAGCACTGACTCGACCTGCGCGCCATCGGGCAGGACAAAGAGAAGCTTGCGCGTCTGCCCGTCCGACGAGCGCTGCTCGGCGCGCGGCGTGAGCCGACCGATGACGGTCTCTTGCGCCAGCTTTTCGCGCAGCGCTCTGGAAAGCTCTGTCATCTCATCATAGGACGCGGCCAGCTTTTGGTAGAGCCTGCTCCAGACTTGTTTGGCGCGATAAGGCGGCTCGCCCCAGGATTGAAACAGGTTCTGCAGTTCGTCCAAGCTCAAATCAAGTAAAGCTGCGGGCTTGTTCATCCAACTAGCTTTCGCCACACCAGCGTCAATTCACCAATGTCGCGGAAGGTCCAATCCGGGCGGATGCCAGTCTGTTCGACGTCCCCCTCAGTGCTGATGCCCGAAAGCACCAGGAGGGTCTTGAGCCCGGCGCGATGGCCGCCCTCGATGTCGGTCTCTAGCCGGTCGCCGATCATGACTGTTTCTTCGGGCCGAGTGCCCAACCGCGCGAGCGCCTGCTGGAACATCACCGGCTCCGGCTTGGCGACGATGAAGGGCTTGACATCGGTGGCGGCTTCTATAAAGGCCAGAACTGCACCCGCGCCGGGCGTCACGCCGGTCTCGCTTGGCCAGGTCTTGTCGGGATTGGTACCGATGAATTGTGCGCCGTTGCGAATCAGGCGCGTGGCGTGCGCAACCTTGGCGTAGGTGACCTGGCGATCCAGCCCGGCCACAACAAACTCGGCTTCGTCTTGGCTGATGACAAAGCCGCGCGCCGCAAGGCTATCGGCCAAGGCGGCTTCGCCCACGACGAACACACGCGCGCCCGGCTTGGCGATCGTGACGAGATAATCTGAAACCACATCGCACGACGGCAGAATCTCGGCCTCTGATACCGTCACGCCGTGACTGGCGAGCTTGTCGGCGTATTGCCTGGCGGTGCGCGTGGCATTGTTCGTTGCCAGGATAAAGTGAATGTCCCGCTCGCGCAGGAACGCAAAGAACTCGATCAGCCCCGGCATCGGCTTGTCGCCGCGCCACAGCACGCCATCCATATCGCTCACGACGGCGCGAATCTTGTTCAACTCTTCTTTTTGGGATTTGAAATTTGACATTTGTTCTTTGTAATCCTCAGGAGTGTCAATATCTTTCAGCGTGGCGAGGTCGCCCACTTGAACAACGGCCACGCGGTCAGAATATTTGTTGATGAGCGGACGTCCGCCCCGGTCGCCCGTGAGTTGCATCAATTCTGGGAACATCTGGCAAGCGAACAGCGTCGGCGTGCCGGGCTGGTCGCGGAAGCGCGGCTCGACGATGAGCGCGCCCGTCTCGCGGAACTGGGCGATGAGCGACTCGACCAGGTCAGGCGTGATGCCCGGTTGATCGCCCATGACGAACAACACAGCGCGAGCTCCGTTGGGCAGCGCAGCCAGTCCTGCGCGAATGGACGCGCTCATGCCATCGCGCCAGTTTGGATTGACGACGATGTGAACCGGCAAGCCATTCAGCGCCGGGCGAATCTCTTCCGCGTGCGCGCCCAGCACGACGACAACAGGCCGCGCGGGTGAGGCCAGCACCGCTCGCGCGATGTGCGCAATGAGCGGCTGGCCGTTCCAGTCAAGCAGGGCCTTGGGCTGGCCATACCGCTCGGATGCGCCAGCGGCCAGGATCATCGCGGCGACCGGTTGCTCGCTCATTGTATCCTGACCTGCAAGACTGGCTTGTCCGCGCGCAACGCGGCGATGACGACACGACTGTAGCGCGCGCCAAGCGCCTCGGCCAGCGCGAGGGCATCCGCATGTAGTGTTGGGCCTCGCTGTGTGAGCAATGCGACGGCGCGCGCTCGGTGGGGAATGCCCTTGAATCCCAGCGTATCATCCGTCAGCACGCGGGCAAACATCGCAGGCGCGAGCGGCGTTCCGACGGGCACGCCCAGTGCACGCGTTGCATCAGTCACTCGATGCACGGTCGTCTCATCGAGAGGACAGCCTAGCACATCGAGGTGCGCCATGACCACGACGATGGTCGCGCAACCTGGAATGACAGGCTCGTGAGCGGCGGGCAGCTTGAGGCCGCAGCCCTTGGCGCCATCGGCTTCGACCAGCCAGGTAACGCCCGGCCATTGCCTGACAAGCTCGTTCAGCGTCTCGGTTGGCAGGCCATCCACTTTGTACGGACGCGATGGAACGGGGTGGTCGGCGTGGCAAGGATACGGCTCGTCCAACCGGCGCGAGGCCAATGCCAGGCGCGGCGCGCGGTCAAGTAGAGCGCCTACGCGGCCGGCGTCGGGCCGGGCTGTTAGCATCAACGCGCCGTCAGGTGGCATGACCGGCTCCATGATCTTGGTCGTCGTCGTCAGGATAGAGCGCAAGCCTTGTGTGGCGAGCTCGCCTTGAATGCGCCAGATGGACGTGGTCTTGCCACCCGCGCCGACGAACGCGGCCATATCGCCCGGTTGGATGCCCAGTGCTTCGCCAAGTTCCATCGCGGGCCATTGTAACAGAAAGTGACCGGGTTTGCTAGTTGATGGGTTGACTTGTATAATCCGGCTAAAGCCTGGAGGCTTACAGCGTGAGACTGTCCATCATCATGCCGGTATTCAACGAGAAGGAGACCACCCGCCAGATTCTGGCGCAGGTGCGTTCGGTGAACCTGGTGAACGAGATCATCGTGGTGGATGATTTTTCGACCGACGGCACGCGCGAGATTTTGAAGGAAGAAGAGCAAAAAGGCGATGTGACGCTCGTCTTGCACGACCGCAATCGAGGCAAAGGCGCGGCAGTACGGAGCGGTCTGGAGCGCTTTACGGGCGATATTGTCATCATTCAAGACGCCGACCTTGAGTACGATCCTCGTGATTACCCGACTCTGATTCGCCCTATCGTGGAGGGCCGTGTCAAAGTCGTCTATGGATCGCGCTTTATCGGCCCGCGCAAGGATATGCTGTTCACACACTGGCTTGGCAATCAATTTCTCACGCTTGTCACCAACATCCTGTTCGATACCACCTTGAGCGACATGGAGACCGGCTACAAGGTGCTATGTGCCGACATAGCTAAAGGCCTGAACATCAAATCGGACCGTTGGGGAATTGACCCTGAGATCACGGCCAAGGTGCTCAAGCGTGGCAATCGCATCTTTGAGGTGCCCATTTCGTATTATGGCCGCGAGTTTTACGAAGGCAAAAAGATCTCCTGGCACGATGGGTTCGTGGTGCTGTGGACGCTGCTCAAGTATCGCTGTGTAGATTGAGCAAGAAGCAAGAGGCAAGATGCAGGACGCACAGGGCAGAAAACACCGGCTGTCCTGGATAATGCCCCTTCTGTTGTGCTGGGTGGCGTTTGGCCTGCGGCTGGGGCCGCTGTGGGCGAATCGCTTTCACTCCGACGAGGCGCTGTATGCGTCGTGGGCGCTGGCGATTGCCTACGGGCGCGACAGGCTGCTGGCTTGGGCCGCGCCGGATAAACCGCCGCTGCTGTTTTACCTGATGGCAGTGGCGTTCTTTATTTTGGGGCATACCGAGGTCGCCGCCCGGCTGATCGGTTTGATGGCGGGCGTGCTCAGTGTGGCGTTGATGTGGCAATTGAGACCTGACAGGCCTCTCAAGCCTGTCAGGTCTGGTCTTGCCGCGATGGCGACGTCGCTTTCGCCGATGGCGATTCTATTCTCGCCGACGGCGTTCCTCGACCCGCTGATGGTAATGTTCGCGTTGGCGTCGCTGGTCGCCGTGACGCGCAGGCGGCCAGGTTGGGCGGGCATGTTTCTGGGGCTGGCGGCGGCGACCAAAATTCAGGCGCTCATCTTTTTGCCGCTGGTCTTGACCTGCGGAATAATCGCTGATCTTTCTCGCCAAGATACACAGACAAAAACCTTTCAAGAATCCCAGTGTCTGTGGGCCGTGGCGGTTAAATTCGTGCTCGGGCTGACGGTTCCGCTCGTCGGTGTTGTCGCGTGGGATCGAGTGCGCGGCGGCACGCCGTTCTGGATTCAGCAGACGATCAACTATGGCGGCATCCGCACCATCTATGCCGGCGAGGCGATGCCGCGCCTGATGGGCTGGGCGAGTTTTCTGCCGCACTTTTTCGGGTGGCCGCTGCTCGCCGTGCTGGCAATGGGCCTGCCGTTGCTGTTGATCTACGACTTGACGCTTGCAGCACGGACCTGGGCGGCTGCGCTCGATTTGGTCTTGATAGCATTCGCGTTGGGCTACTTGTTTTTGCACTGGCTGCTGGCATTCCCGGTGTGGGATCGTTACATCTTTGGGCTTGTGCCAGTCATGTGCTTGCTGGTGGGAAGGTTAGCGGGTTTGTTCGTCAGTGGGCTGGCGGTGTGGGTGCGTTCGCCGCGCGCGGCTGCCTGTGTGGCTGTAGCGCTTGTCCTTGCCCTGATGGTTTTCCCGGCAGTGCAGGCTGCGCAAAGCCAGCTTCCCGTCGGCGGCGACCACGGGCCGCACGATGGCATTGACGACGTGGCTGATTACCTGCACGGCTTTCCGTATGGCACGGTCGTGTACGATCACTGGCTGGGCTGGACGCTGCGCTATTACCTGTGGGATGCCCGGGTCTATGTGGCCTACTTTGCTACGCCGCAGGCCCTGGCGGAGGACGTGCACGTCTTTGGACGGACCTCGCCGCGCTTTATCGTCTTCCCGGCCAGCGAATCCACCACGCGCATCCAGCGTGCCCTTGCCGCCGAGGGGGCTGCGTTGTCGCCTGTGCTGACCACGCAAGACCGTCGCGGCCAGCCGACGTTCACTGTGTATCGCATTGTAAGCAGCGAGGGCTGATTTCTTGGCAAAGCTATCTCGCGCAGTTCAGAGGCTTGCTCCCCTGTCGGTCAGCGTTGTGCCCTATCTTGGGTTGCTGACTGTTTGTTTTGTATTCTACTGGAAGCTAACCTTTACCAATCTCATCCTCGCGCGCGGCGACGTGTTCCTGTATTTCTACCCCAACTGGAATTATGCCGCCGCTGCTATTCGCCAGGGTCGTCTCCCGCTGTGGAACCCTTACCTGTTCATGGGCGTGCCGTTCTTTGCCAACAGCCAGACCGGTGTCTTGTATCCGCTCAACCTAGCGCTGGCGTGGCTGTCCACAACGCGCGCGATTAACCTCACGATCATTTTGCACGTGTGGCTGGCCGGGGCCGGGGCATACATTTTTGCGCGGCGCAGCCTGGGGCTTGGCCGCTGGGCGGCATGGCTGGGCGCGGTGACGTTTGCATTGGGAGGCTACCTGAGCGCACAGGTCGAGCACGTGAACCAGTTCCAGGCGCTGTCGTGGCTGCCGTTTCTGTTCACGTTTTTCGATCTGGCGCTCGGACGCTGGCAATGGGCATTTGCGTTGGCAGCCGTCGTGACGATTCAGTTGCTCGCCGGCCATTCGCAATCGGTGTTCATCTCGCTCGTGGGGTTGGGCGTCTATGCGTTGTGGCCTGCCATTGAAAATGCAGCGGCTCGGCGAGGGAATGCACGCCACCTTGCGCAACGGCTGGGTGTGTGGCTCGGCGCGGTGATGCTAGGCGCTTTGCTGGCGGCAGCGCAGCTTGTGCCGACGCTGGAGCTGGCTCGCCAGTCCATGCGAGCGGGCGGCCTCACCTGGCGCGAGGCGGTATCGTTTTCGCTCAGTCCGGCGCTGCTCCTTCCGGCATTGTTACCCAACTTTCGCCAAACGATCTTGAGCGAATACGTAGCATACATTGGCGTGACCGGGCTCGCGTTTAGCTCGGTTGGAATATGGGTCTCCTGGAGAGTAACGCAGGATCGCTTTGGGGGACAAACGCCCCATGTCAGTCCGTCGTCCCTTGTCTTTTGTCGAGCGATGAGCATTCTGGCATTGCTTGGACTGGTGCTCGCGCTCGGCGGGTACAACCCACTGTATTCATTGCTCATCAAGCTCGCGCCGGGGTTCAATCTCTTTCGCGTTCCGGCTCGCTGGCTGGTCCTGTATGCCTTTGGCGCGGCGATGCTGGCCGGCATCGGCGTGGATCAAATCTCGAATTGGTTGCGCTGTCATTCGAGAATCTCCCTCTTTAGGGGGTTTGAGATTGGGTCTTTGATGTTTTTCCTGCTCGTTGCCGAATTGTTCCTTGCCAGCCGCCCACTGGGGTACAACCATCCCACCGCGCCGGACGCCTTGACGAGCCTGCGGCCTTCCGTGGCGCATCTCCTGGCTGCCAGCGCCGATCAGCCGCCCTCGCGCTTTCTTTCGATTTCACCCATCGAATTTGACCCGGGCGACAAGGCCGAGCTCGGGAGCATCTTTGCCGATCAACTTCCGAAGGATGCGTTTTACGATCTGTTGGTTGCGACCAAGCAAAAGGAAATCATCGGGCCGAACCTCTCGCTCTATTATCGCTTGTCTGCCGCCGACGGTTACGATGGCGGCGTGCTGCCGCTGCGAAATTACGTGACACTCGAAGCGTTGTTTGTTCCGTCAGACAAGGTTTCGCCCGATGGACGCTTGCGCGAGAATCTGCGCGATGTGCCGGATGCCCGGTGGCTGTCATTGATGAACGTTCGCTACGTCATCACCGACAAGACGCTCGACGCATGGCTTGACGATGTGTTTTATGATTTGCAATTCACCACGCCTCTAGGCGAAGCGAGTGTCGTGTTCGTCCCGCGCTTTGAAGCGACGGCGCTGGGCGTGGTGTCCTACTTGCAGGGGGGAGGCAGTCTGCCGGATGGCACGCCGGCGGCCGAGGTGGCGGTCGGTTTTGCGGATGGCCTCACGCAGACATTCACCCTGCGCGCGGGCGTTGACACCGCCGAGGGAGTTTATACGAACGCAGTGCAGCACAAGGCTGCGCGGGTAGGGGGGCATTTCGTGCGTGACCATCCCGAATTCAATGATTATGTGACGCGCCTGCAGTTCGGCGAACCGCGCGTGGTCACGTCCGTCACTGTGAGGCCGCTGATGACAAGCGGCCAAATCGTCATGCGCGGCGCTTCGCTGATTGACGAGCGGACGGGCGGCTTTCAATCGCTCGTCATCTCCGGGCGCGGGCGTTTCCGGCTTGTTCACTCTGGCGATGTCAAAATCTACGAGAACCTGGACGCACTGCCGCGCGCCTTTATGGTGGCGCAAACGGTGAGCGCTCCGGATGATGCGACGGCACTCGCGGCGATGCGTGCCACGTCCTTCGATCTTGCGCAGACGGCGGTGTTGAAGGGTTCGCAGTCGAATGTAGGGCAAGCTGCCACGCGGAGCGTGCCCTACGAGACTAGAATTGTCACCTATGAGCCCGAGCGTGTCGTAGTCGAAACGAATGGAGCAGGCGCGGGCTGGCTGGTGTTGACGGACGCCTGGTATCCAGGCTGGCGCGCGACGGTGGACGGCCAGCCGGTCGAAATTGCGCGGGCGGACATTCTTTTTCGCGCCGTGCCGGTCCCGGCCGGGCGACATCGAGTCGAGTTCGAGTTTGCGCCAGCATCACCCTGGGTCGGCTTGGGGATCAGCGTGGTGACGTTGACAGGGTGCGCTCTTGCTCTCTGGCTCGCCAGACGCAAAAAGACAACTGGGTGAGTAGACAGCACCGGGCCTACCGGCTGCCCGTCTTGGTGGTGCCCATGGCCCGATGTGCGCCATCGCATAGGGGTTTGATTTTTGAGCGCCCGCAACAGCACAACGTAACCCGATTGCGCGTCTCAAAAGGCTGCCCATCGGCCCTCTCGATCGGGATATTCCCAGTCACCCACAGCGGGCCGGCGATGGGGCCATCTGATGTGATCTCGGTTGTCACCGCAATCTGCTGAGGCAGGTTAGGCTCAATGTCCGGCCCGCTTTCTTCGAGGGCATATACATAGGAGCCAGACGGGCAGCGTTCGATCATCGCCATGACCTGTGCCCGCACTTGGGTGTCCCCGGTCTCGGAAACCATCTTTTCGATGTTGGTGATCCGATTCGCGCAAAAACCCGATTCTGTGCAGAGGGAATGATCGCGCTTGACGACGATCTTGGCGCCGCCCGCATAGGTCACCTGGCGTTCTGCCGTCACACGGGTATCGGCCGTTTCCGTCCCGTCAAAGTCAACGTCTAAATGCGTCATATCGCAGAATGGTTTTTCGCTGGACTGCCCGCAACGACAGAGGTCGTAGGCTTCCCCCGTTTCAAGCGTCTCTTCTCTTTTCCACGTCAGTGGCTCGCCATGTTCAGAGACGACCTGGGTCTTGCGCACCAAAGGGATCCCACCGTGAACCACGTAGGGGCCGTTCTCTTGCACCACGATCTTTCGGCTGTGGTTGGTATCGCGGTCATTCGTCGTTGCCATCAATTACCTCCATTGTCATCTGATTAAACGGCCTATGGGCACTCGCGCCGTTGTGTAAGTCAAAACTGAGAGCAGTGTGCCCTCAAGACGTGCTCGCGGTCATGTGCGGACCAACAGAGTGTACGACGAGCGAAATGATACACCGGAAAAGTGGAAACATCAACTGACTTGGCCCGCTGGCACCTCCATTCCGGCGGTCGTCTTCCGATCTCGAGCCAAGGCCACTGTAGCTTTAAGGCCAGCGAAGTATTGACAGGTTTTGTACTATTGTACGGTTCACTTCTGTTCCCTGTTCATGGTTAGAATTGCGTTAGGAAAAAAGCCCTGTAAGCCGGTTGCAAGCCGTCAAAGTGGCCAAAAAGACACTTGACATCGGGTATATAATGAGAGTAGAGAGGCGCATCCTTCTAGAAGGATTGGTGACCAGGAAACCCATTCTCTAATTTTGCGAGTTGGGTCACACGCGTTGCTGTGCGCCCGGTGTGGCAGGCCATGCACTTTCCCCAGGTTTATCTTGTCTTTCTTCCACTTCCCTTTCAGTCTCACTTTGTTGGCCTGAATCAGCTCGCCGCAGCGTCTTCTCATTTGCCTCTCGAGTGTCAGACATTAGGAGGAGTGCTATGAGATCACTCAAGGTTCTCTTCACCCTGTTCCTTGGACTGGGACTCGCCGCAGCGCTGACACTTGTGCTGGCCCGCGCTCCGGCTCAAGCACAAAGCAGCATAGGTCAGTTCGTGGTGGACCTAGCCTACGATGCCCTCTGGGGCCAGGTGTCGCCCGGCGCGACCGTGACCGTGGCACGCGGGACGACCTACGGCTCAACCCAGGCCGACAATGTGTATGCGCAGCAATACCACAACCATAGCACACAGTACACCTTCAAAACCGCCGCGCCCAACCTGTATGTCGAAAAGTGGCGCGAGGGCAAAGGTCAGGTCGCGCCGGGCGGGTCAGTCGTGTTCGGCATCCGCTACCGCAACAATGGCGACGATGCAGCCCCGGCCATGCTCACCGATACACTGCCACTCAGCACCACCTACATCGCCGATAGCAGCGGCTTTCCAGCCTTTGTCAGCGGACGCACCATCACCTGGAACCTGGGCACTCTGGGAGCAAACTCGCCAGACTATCAGTTCCGTTTGGTGCTGACCAATACTGCGAATGTCAGCGATACACTACTCAATGCTGTTGACATTGGCACATCGCAAGAGACCAACTGGGGCGACAACCACGCCGAAGCCAGCGTCTCGGTCGTCGCAGGCCAGTCGCCCGACCCATACGTGGTTAACCTTTATACCCGACCCTACGACCCCTCTCCCGGTCAGCTCTTGCGCTACATCATAAGCTATGGCAACAGCGGCCAGGTTGCCAGCGGCCCCGTCTGGCTGACGGATACATTGCCCCTCTCCACCACTTTTGTCACTTGGCAGGTGGGGTCGAGCGGCTACAGCCTGTGGACGGCGGTTATCACCACAGGCGGCAAATTCGTGCTGTATGCTCCGGCGCTGCCAGGCCGCTATGATGATCGCATTTACCTGGACCTGCGCCTGAGCGATGTGGTCACCTATGGCACCCAGCTTAGCAACACGGTTGAAATCACGACAACCGGCGACACCAACACGACCAATAACATCTCGACAAGTTGGAACTCGGCTAGCCCGCCACGCTATGATGTCGAAGTGGGCTGGTGGGGCAACCGGGTGGTCTCGACGCCAGGCAGCGAGATCGAGTATGAGATACAAATTGGAAACGCTGGCAACTCGCTCATGCACGACACGGTGTTCACCGATACCCTGCCCGCCGGGGTCACTTTTGTCCGGGCCGAGGGGAGCCTATATCCGCGTGGTCGGATTCCCTCTTTTCCGCCGAGCCGCACCGTCGGGAATCAACTGGCATGGGACCTGGGTGATGTGGATCGGGTTAACTCCGCACCCCACATCAGGCTTTACCTGCGGATCAATGACGACACACCGCCTGGCACTGTCCTCACCAACTGCGCTACAGGCGCTATTCGCGAGTTTGACGCCAACCCACACAATAACGACATGTGCGTGACCGACCTAGTTCGCCCGGCCGGCCCCAACCTGCGCGTGACCAAGTCTCACGAGTGGTGGGGCGGACCGGATCGTATCCATTACTATATACACTTCCAGAACATCGGCACGACAACCGAGTACAACGTGGTGATCACCGACACTTTTCCGCTCTCGATGACGTTGAATGATTGGTGGATTGACTCTTATGGTGGAGACTTGGGCGACGTGTCGGGCAACGTGTCGGGTAACCAACTTGTCGTGACCCTTGGAAGGCTGGACATAGGCGAACCTTACGACCTGACCATGGATCTGAGCGTGCCCTCCCTGCCCAATGGCGCCATGCTGACCAACACCGTCGAGATCACAACGCCGCTTGGCGACGTGTACCCGGACGACAATCGCCAGGTGTATCTCCACGGCGCCGGGCCGGATCTGAACATCCAAAAATACTTGATTGGCGGGACGCCCAAGCCGGGACAACTGATCACCTACACGTTGTATTTCCGCGACAGCGACGCCTGGTCCACGATGGGCCATGTCTGGATCACCGATGTGTTGCCTGTCGGGCTAGAGTTTATCACTTCGACATTGTACCAGTGCGGCAGCGGGACGTATTTGTGCCCGCGCACTCCCAACTATAACAACGGCAGGACATTGGCCTGGAACTATGGGCAGATGGGGAGCGGCGACTGGAATGATTACGTGGTCACCGTTCGCGTGACTGACACGGCCAAGCGCGGCGACCTGTTCACCAACACGGTCAGGATTGCCAGTGACAATCCGATCAGCGATAGGGAGCCGTTCTATAACAACAACATCTTCACCTATACCGTCATGGTTCCCACATCCATCTTCCAGATTGGCAAGGTGGTTGCGGGCAACCGCGCGGCGGGAACCGTCGTCACCTATACGGTGACGGTGACGAACGCAGGCAACGAGGAAGGCAGCGGCGTCTACGTCACGGACACACTCCCGTCCGGTCTGAGTTACGGCGGCGGGAACGGTGCGTTCAACAACGGCATCGTCTCGTGGCCCTTGTGGACGGTCGCACCGAACGGCGGCACTACTTCCGGCTGGTTCTACGGCACGCTCACCTGCGCGGCGGGGACAAACGTCGTCAACCAAGATTATGGCGTGCGCCGGAACGACCAGGGCGTGCGGAACTCGGTCGGTGCGCCCATGACCTTGACTGTGCTATCGCCCACGTTCAACGCCGCCTTCGACTATGGGCCGAGCGCGCCCACTACTGGCCGCACGGTGTGGTTCACCAGCACCAGTTCTACTAACGGCTCGCCGCTGAGCCACGATTGGGATTGGGGAGACGGGACGGCCCACGCGTTCACCGTCAACGCATCGCACGTCTACACTCGCGAGGGAGTGTTCACCGTGCGGCTGGCGGTGACCGATGGCTGCGGCTACTCGGACGTGCAGATGGCTCCAGTGGCCGTCTCGCCTCTGAAAGTCTATCTGCCCATGGTGTTGCGCCAGGAACCGTGACACACGGGTCGCGTTCCGATTCCGGTGCCCGCGGCGGGTTCGTCACTCGCGTTCGCCGATAGAGCGCCGAAACCTTGTCACTGGCCTGCTGGTGATTTGACAGTGGTAGTATCATCGAGGTGGAATATCTCATTAAGGTGGCGCACTTCCAGGCCGATCAGGGCGCGCTGAACGAGATCACGCTGCACTATCAGACCACCGGGCGGCTCACCTCACCGCTGGTCACCCTCCACACGACGGGTGATCCTGTTGTGCCCTACTGGCACGAGACGCTTTACCGCATGAAGGTTTGGGGCACCGGCTCGGCTGTGCGATACAGCGGTATTCCCATCTTGCGCTACGGTCACTGTAACTTTAAGGCTGCCGAAGTGCTGACAGGTTTTGCGCTGATGGCGCTCAAGGCGACCGGGCAAGAGTTGATCAATGCCCAGTCTGTACTGCCGGATGCCGGATCGCAGAATGATTTTGCTCGGTTGGCGAAGGAACACGGCGCGCTGCGCTGAGTGGCGGTTTGCTACGGTGCTCCTTATCGGAGTGAGGCCCGATGTTTCTCTCTAGTCCATCGCCAAACCGAGAGATAAATTGCTCTGCCGCGTATGTATGGCTCGGGAAAAGGGGATCTGAGGCGGATCTGTTGTGAAAAAGTGATTGACGCCTAATGCCCCATCAGGTGGATAGCCTCCCCAGGTGCTATAAACATCATAAGGGTCTACTGTCCAATCCGGGTAGGGCGCTTTGCACTTGGTGCGCCAATCGCCCACGCACAACGCAAAGTGCAAGTGGATGCCCCGTCCCATCGCCGAGCCGCTATCTCCCGCCATGCCGATCTTTTGACCGCGTTGCACATGGGTCCAGGCTGGTTCGGGTGGAAGGTCGCTGCTTTGCAAGTGACCATAGAGCGTGTACAAAGCTCTGCCGTTCACTTGATGCTCGATGATGACAGTGTTGCCCAGAATGGAATGGTTGGGACGATAGTAAGCATGGCCGTCTGCGGCGGCCACCACCTCAAAGCTATCACCCGGCCAGGTTCTTTTCACATAGTCAATCCCGCCATGAATCAATGACCCGTATAGCTCGGCGCATTCGCCCGCGCCCCAATGGCAGATCCAGCCCTGCGAGATACGCACACTGGGGTCGTTGAATGGCAGAGTGAGAAACTTGGGATTGGCCTCGGCCCGCGTTGCCGGCAGTGCAGTTTGAGCCAGAGAAGGCGAGGACCACATCAACGGAATCAAGAGTATCAGCGATGCAGTTGCCCACAGTGAGCCGCGTGACCAGGCGGGGGACTCGTTCAAGTTTATCCGCTCGACTTGGCCGGCATGTACTGGATCAGCCGCTGTGCCATCTTGCTCTCGGTCATCGAGTGCAGCCAGATACGCCCCGGCCCTTTGAGTGTGGCGAGGAACAACCCCTCGCCCCCCAGCAAAATGTTCGCCATGCCTTTGATCATCTCGATGTCAAAAGCCACGCTGCTTTCAAACATCGCCACGTGCCCCGGCTCAACGCGCATCACCTGATTGGGCTGCAACCGATATTCGACGGCATCGCCGTCCAATTCGGCAAATGTCAGGCCCGGCCCGGTCAGCTTTTGCAGGACAAAACCCTCGCCGCCAAACAACCCTGCGCCCAGTTTGCGTGTAAAGAACACGTCCAGCGCAACGGTCTTTTCCGCGCACAGGAAGGCGTGCTTGTGCATGATGACCGTCTGCCCCGCGTCCAGTTCAATCGCCAGGATTTTGCCCGGAAAGTCGGTGGTAAACGCCACCTGTCCGGGCTGTCCGGCGGCCTCGAAATCAATGATGAAGGCCGTCGCGCCGGAAACTGCGCGCTTGAGCATGCCGCCCAACCCGCCGCCGGATTTGGTGTTCATCGTCACCGCAGCCGTCATCCACGACATGGCGCCCGTATCGGAATAGATGACCTGCCCCGGCTGCAACTCGACCGCCAGCGTCTGCTGGACGGTGCCCAGGATATGATACTTGATCCCGCTGCGCGATTGTCCGCTCACTTCTGGAACGGTAGGAAGATCAGGAATGCTCATCGGTTATTCTCCTCTTAGCGCTTTTAGCACTCGATCCGGCGTGAGCGGAAAATCGTCGAACCACACGCCGATCGCATCGTGGACGGCAGCCGTGATCGCCGGCGCCATGGGCAGGAAGGGCATCTCGCCCATGCCACGCGCGCCGAACGGGCCGATGGGGTCGGGATATTCCAGGATGAGCGAATGCACCTCTTGCGGCACGTCGAGCACGGTCGGGATAAGGTAGGTGCTCAGGTGAGGCGTTTGCACCTGGCCGTCTTTGCCGACGACAAAATTCTCCAGGATGGCATAGCCCTGCGCCTGCACGACTGCGCCTTCGATTTGTCCTTGAACCAACTGTGGATTGACGGCCGTGCCCACGTCGTCGGCGCACCACACGCGTAGCAGCCGCACGTGACCCGTCTCGATGTCCACCTCCACCTCGGCCACTTGCGCCACATAGCCATAGGCAAAGTTCGGCTCGCTTTTGCCGGTCTCGGGGTCATAGGGCGTGGTCTTGGGCGGGCGATATTGGTAAACGCCAATCGCCGGGCGTTCTTCGCCCCGCCATTTCTTGAGCGCCAGCTCCACCGCGCCCAGGATCGAGTTGCCCGCCATGAACGTCATGCGGCTGGCTGAAGCGCTGCCCGAGTTGGCTGTGTAGGCTGTGTCGGAAACGACGAGCCTGATCTTTTCGATGGGCAATTCGAGCGCCTCGGCGGCCATCTGCGCAAAAACGGTATGCGCGCCTTGGCCGCAGTCCGCGCCCGAGTGATACACAATCGCCTCGTCAATTTCAGTCGTGCCGCGCAGCTCAATCCTGGCTGTGCATTGCTCCGGCGCGCCAAAGGAAAAGCCTACGTTCTTGAATCCGCAGGCGTAGCCGGTGCCGTAGCGCTTGTTCTTTGATATACAAGACGGGGCGTGTGGCCGCTGCCACTTGGCGTCTTTGAGCTTCCAGCCGCCCGCCAGCGCGGCCTTTTCGGCCACTTGCGGCATCGAGACGCCGCGCGGAAGAGGCGTGCCGACAGACAGAAGCGAGCCTTCGTGCACGAGGTTCTTTGTTCGCAGCTCGACCGGGTCCATCCCCAGCTTTTCTGCCAGCTTGTTCATCTGCATTTCGGCGGCAAACAGACCCTGCGGCCCGCCAAAGCCTCGGAATGCCCCGGTGGGAATATTGTTCGTGTAAACCGCGTACGTGTCCACCTTGACGTTGGGGATTTCATACGCGCCAGTGCACATGAGCGTGGTGTTGCCCAGCACCTTGGTGCTGGTATACGCATAGGCGCCCGCGTCGCTGATGGCCTCGACCTCGGCGGCGACGAGCTTGCCTTCTTTCGTTGCGCCCCAGCGGGTCCTGAAGAACATCGGGTGGCGTTTGTGATGGCCGAGCATGGACTCTTCGCGGCTCCACACAATCTTGACCGGTCGCTTCACGCCACGCTGCGCAAGCCGCCACGCGGCTAGCGCCAGGATGATCTGCACAGTCATATCCTCGCGTCCGCCGAATGCGCCGCCGATGGCGGGATAGATCACACGCACCTGGTCGTGCGGGAGCTGGAGCGCGTGCGCGATCTGCTCCTGGTCTTCGTGTGTCCATTGACCGGCGACCTGCACCGTGACGCGGCCCTCTTCATCCATGTAGGCCAGTCCTGCTTCGGGCTGTAGGAAGGCGTGTTCCTGGAAGGGTGTGTGATACGTGCCCTCCACGATCACATCGGCATGCTGAAAGGCAGCCTCCACATCACCCTGACGGATGCGGTAATGCACCAGGACGTTATTCGCTGGTTCAGGGTGAAGCTGCGGTACGCCTGGCTGCATTGCCTCGCGGGGATCGGTCACGGCCGGCAAATCCTCGTACTCGACCTCGATCAGGTCGAGCGCGCGAGCGGCCTGCTTTTCAGTTTCCGCCACGACGAGCGCCACCTTTTCGCCGATCCAGCGCACGGTGTCCATAGCAAGCACAGGCGCGTCGAACATGATCAGCCCAAACTCGTTGACCGGCACATCCTTGGCGGTGAACACTGCCACCACGCCCGGCGCGGCCTCGGCCTTCGATACGTCCAGCCGCTTGATGCGAGCATGCGGCCGACGCGCAAAGAGCACCTTCATGTGAAGCATCCCCGGCATCGTCAGGTCGCCGGGGTAGAGTGTTGCGCCTGTGACTTTGCCTACGGCGTCAACACGGGTGAGGGATTGGCCTACCAGGTTTGTCATCATTTTTCTCTCTTCCCGATGTACAAGCCGTCTTGGTTGTATTGATCTTCAGGCTGAGGGGGAAACAGAATCCCCTGAATCAGCACGATCATGAACTGCAGAAGAATGAATGCCACCACGCCCGTGACGAGCTGGATGGCGAGGGTACTCCAGGCAGCGGTGAAGGGCAAATAGCCGCGCACGTCATAGTTCAATGGAATCCACCAGCCCAGTGCGACCGAAACACCCAGCACGATAAAGATCAGGATCATGCCGATGCCGCTGGCCTTTTGCGACGCGTTCTTGTTGTGGCGTTGTCGGCCGGACTCGATTCTGAAACCCATGCTATTCTCCTTGTTCAACTCGCAGCCCGTCACCTGCACTGCGCGCAGGCGCAAGTGTCTATTTTTGCGCTGCCTTTTCGATGGCGCGAATGATCTTGTAATAACCTGTGCAGCGGCACAGGTTGCCCGTGATGGCATGCTCAATTTCCCAGCGCGAAGGTAAAGGCTTTTCTTCCAGCAGCTTGGCGCCCGCCATCAAAAAGCCTGGCGTGCAATAGCCGCACTGTACCGCGCCTTCTTCGATAAACGCTTGCTGCACCGGGTGCAGCTGACCGTCGCGCGCCAGCCCTTCGACCGTGACAATCTCGGAGCCATGCGCGCGCGGCGCGGCCACCATGCACGACATGACCGCGACGCCGTCAAGAAACACGGTGCACGCGCCGCACTCGCCCTCGGCACAGCCTTCCTTCGTCCCCGTCAGGCCAATGTCTTCGCGCAGCATCCGCAGGAGCGTCTTGTCGTTCGCGCCGCGTACTGTAGACTGTTTCCCGTTGACGGTCGTCACGATCGGCTGGTGGCCCGTTTCCTCGTGAATCAATGTTCCCATGCTATTTGAGATTCGAGACACTTGCGCCTGCGCGCAGTGCAGGTGTTCGAGATTTGACGCGAGCATCACCGGCTGGTGCGGGTATCCATTGCGCTGTGTGCCATCGCGCAGTTGAGTCAAGGCTCGCATCGTCATCACGCGCACCATCTCGCGGCGATAATCGGCGCTGCCGCGAATGTCGTCAATGGGCCGCGAATCTGACGCGGCCAACTGGCCCGCTTCCGCAATAATGTCACCGGTGAGCGGCTTGCCTCCCAAGAAGCTTTCCGCGTGAACGGCGTGGACAATCGTCGGCGCAACGCTGCCCAGCGTGATGCGTGCTTCGGTCACGTGCCCATCGGCGAGGCCGACCACAGCGGCGACGTTGACGACCGAGATGGCCTGCGCCCGCCGCAGCGCCAGCTTGATGAATGTCCCGCGCTCGGTCGGCTTCATCGCTGGCAGACCAATGCGGGTGAGGATTTCGTCCGGCTCCATCGCCGTCTTGCGCACGCCTCTAAAGAACTCGGGAAAGCTCAACGTGCGCTCGCCCCGGACGCTGGTCAGTGTCACGCTTGCGCCGAGCGCCCACAGCGGCGTGATGGTGTCGTTGGCGGGGCTGGCGGTGATGAGGTTGCCCGACACCGTGCCGCGATTGCGAATCTGCGGTGCGCCGACCTCCCAGCATGCGCGCGCCAAGGGATAAGCCTGCTCCACGCATAGCGCCGAGCCGGCCACCTGGTTATGCGTGACAAGGGGGCCCAGGTGGATCTGCCTGTCACTCGACGTGATCTCGTCCAGGCCGGGGATGCGTGTGATGTCAATCAGGACGTGCGGTGTCCTGACCTTGCGCTCCAGTTCAATGAGAAGGTCCGTGCCTCCGGCAATGATGCGGGCCTGCCCGCGGTACTGGGCGAGGATTTGAAGCGCGGTCTCTAGGGAAGTCGGAGTAAAATACGTTCTCCACATAGATGGATTGACCTCGGTGTATATCCTGGAAGTTGGCGTTGAAATCAGCTTGATTTTAGCGCAGAATTGTCTTTTCTGCCAAGTGATATAATTCATACGCACAACATCACGATAACGGAGTGAACCTGTGAGCACATCTACCATCGCATTGATTCATCGTCACGGCTCTGTCCGGCATTACAAGCCCGACCCCGTTCCAGCTGAAATGGTCGAGACCCTTGTCGCGGCGGCGCAGCGCAGCTCGACCTCGTCCAATTTGCAGATGATGAGCGTCGTCGCCGTGACCGACGCTGAGAAGCGCAAGCGGCTGGCCGAGTTGTGCGGCAACCAATCGCACATTGCCGAGGCCCCTGTCTTTATGGCCTGGTGCGCCGACCTCAATCGGCTGGATCGCGTCTGCCAGTTGCGTGGCTACGAGCAGGTGGCCGAGTACGTAGAGAATTTCCTGCTCGCCACGGTGGACACGGCCATCGCGTCGCAGACTGCGGCGCTGGCGGCCGAATCGTTGGGGTTGGGCATCTGCTACATCGGCTCGATCCGCAACAACCCGCGAGCGGTGATTGAGCTTTTGGCTCTGCCCCACCTTGTCTTGCCTGTCACCGGCATGACGGTGGGCTGGCCGGCCGCCGCGCCGCGCCTCCGGCCTCGATTGGCGACCAAGGCGGTGTTGCATTGGGAAACGTACAACCGCGATCAAGACCAGGCCTTGCGGGATTATGACCGCGCGATGATCGAGACCGGCATTTACGAGGGACGCCAGGCGCCTGTGCCGGGCAAGCCGGAGCAGGTGGAGGACTATGGCTGGCTGGAGCACTCGGCCCGGCGCGTCTCTCAACCCACGCGCACCTTCTTGCACGCGGTTTTAATGAGTCAAGGCTTTGAGCTCAAGTAGGAGCGACTGTGTCTAGTCGCCCGCACAATTCTGCGGTTCTGCTCAAACAGCCTGTGCATAAGCCAGGTCGAGGACCTGCACCGTATGATACACGGGCAGAGGCTTGTTGAGCCTTTGCAGGTGTGTGCGGATTTGGACCAGGCAGCCAATGTTGCCTGCCGCCACCCCTTCGCCGCCCGTTCGCAAAATGTTTTCCGCTTTGCGCTGGCCGAGCTGGTTAGCGATCTCGGGCTGTTCCAGGTTGTAGACGCCAGCCGACCCGCAGCACATGTCGCCTTCCGGCACTTCGAGCAGCGTCAAGTTCGGGATACTCTTGAGCAATCGGCGCGGAGGCTCCGTGATGCCCTGTGCGTTCGACAGGTGACAGGCATCGTGATAAGCCAGCTTGAGCGGTTGACGTAGCGGCGGTGGGCCCTCAAGCCCCAACTCGGCTAGAAACACGCTCACGTCCTTGACTTGCTGGGCGAACGCTTCGGCCTCACTCTGCGCGGGATGACCTTTGAAGAGCAGCCCGTACTCTTGGATGCCCGATCCGCAGCCGGCTGCATTGGTCACGACCGCGTCCACATCCTTTGGAAACACACGCAGATTCTTGAGCGCAAGCCCGCGTCCCCGCTCTTGCTCTCCCTGGTGCATCGGCAACGCGCCGCAGCAGCCCTGACCTGGCGGGATGACGACCTCGACGCCGTTCTGGGCCAGCACGCGCAGCGTAGCCCAGTTGATTTCCGGCGCCAACACTTGCTGGACGCAGCCCGCCAATAGAGCGACGCGCGCGCGGCGTTGGCCTTGTGCAGGATAAAGCCTGGGAAGCGGTTGTGAGGGCGGCAGATGATCGGGCAACATTGCCAGCATCCCGCGCAACTCTTGCGGAAGGAGCCCGCTGAACGGCTGCGCCAGTTTGCCCATCGTCGCCGCCAAACGGAAGCGGCCCGGATAGGGTAGCGTCTCGTTCACCAGGGTCCGCTGGAGTTTGTCCATCGGCTTGCGCTGGCGGCGCTTTTCGGCGTACGTCCGGAAGGGCATGACCAGCTCGCCATACGGCACGCCCGAAGGGCAGACCGGCGCGCAAGCCAGGCAGCCCAGGCAGTGATCAATGAACGGCGCCGTTTCCTCGATGTTCAGTTGACCTTCGAGCGCCGACTTGATCAACACGATGCGGCCACGCGGCGAGTCCATTTCTTCGCCCAGGATTTTGTACGTGGGGCAGGCGGGCAGGCAAAAGCCGCAATGCACGCACGCCTCGACGGCGTGCGCCATCGCCGGTCCCTGCGCGCCCAGTTGATCGAGTGGAATGGTGTGCTGCACGCTAGACCTCCACGAATCGCTTGACAGGATCGAGTGCGTCTTTGACGCGGCGCGCGAGCGGCTCGCCCGCACGGACTCCGAGGCGGGAATGACCGGGTGTCCCCCAGATCGTCAGCCCGGATAGACCTTGCGAAGCCAGCAAGCCATCGAGCACCTGTGACGATCCCGGCAAGGCAATCCATCCGACTTGACCGCCGCCGCTATACCGGCGCAGTGAGGGCTGGCTGGATAAGCTGTGCTCCAGCGCGGCGATGCGGCCCGGGGTGAGGGGCACTTTGACCAGCGACCAGCCCGAGGGCACCCATTCCAGTTCACGAGCTTTGCGCCACAGCGTTTCTTCCTCGGCGCCGTTGACGATTTCACCGCCCATCAAGCTGCGCACGCGCTCTATTCGCGCAGCCAAGGCGTCTGCCAATCCGCCGATGCGGACCCAGAGTGTCGAGCGGTATAGAGTCGGCTCAAGGTCAAGTGCGATGAGGTCGAGTTGTGAAGCGCTGAGGCGATACAGCGCCTGCAGTGCGTCTTCCAATTTGGGGCAGACCAGCTCGAGTGTGCGATAAGCTTCCGGCTCCGGGAACACCTTGAAGGTCAACTCGACCAGCACGCCCAGTTGGCCCAGGCTGCCGACCATCAGTTTGGGAATGTCAAAGCCGGCCGCGTTCTTGACGACCTTACCGCCGCTGCGGATGAGCTGACCCTCGCCGTCTACGTGACGCACGCCGAGCAGAAAATCACGCACGCCGCCGTAGCGATAGCGGCCCGGCCCGCTCATGCCCGCCGCCACGGTCCCACCCAGCGTCGCGCCCCGCTCGACGAGGAGCGGGTCAAAGGGCAGGTATTGCCCGTGCTCTTGGAGCAGCTTGTTCACGTCCACGATGCGCGTCCCGGCCCGCGCCGTGAAAGTGAATTCGCCCGGCTCATATTCAACCACTCCCGTGATGTCCATCAGGTCGAGCGGCGTTGCGTCATCGGGCGGCGTGGAGAGGGCGGGCTTGGTGCCGCCGCCGCGCGGCAGTACGCGACGCGCGGCGGCGTCGCGTACCATGGCCTGCAGTTCTTGGATTGTATTGGGTTGCATGGTCTTTACTCGCGTGAAATAATACCGGCGATTTCCAGCGGATGCGGCCCGGTAAAGGCGAGCGCAGGCGCTTGGCCGTCCGGGAACATTTTGCCGCGGTTCGAAATCTCGTGCGGGTCAATAGCACGTCGCAATCGGCGCATGGTCTCCACGTCCAACTCGCCAAACATCTGCGGCAGGTACTCGCGTTTCTCAACGCCCACGCCGTGCTCGCCGGTGATAGAGCCGCCGTATTGGATGCACAACTGCAAAATCTCGCCGGCTAGTTTCTTGGCTCGCTCAAGCGCACCGGCTTCGCGTCCGTTGTAAAGGATGAGGGGGTGCAAGTTGCCGTCGCCGGCGTGAAAGACGTTCGCCACGCGGAGGTTGTAGGCCGCGCTCATTCGCTCGATTTCGGCCAGCGCCGCGCCCAGGCGGCTGCGTGGTACGACGCCATCCTGCACGATATAGTCGGGACTCAACCGCCCTACGGCCGAGAACGCGCTCTTGCGTCCTTTCCAAATTCGAAGGCGGTCGGCGTCGTCCTGGGCGACTCGAATTTCATACGCGCCTGAAGCTTCGATGACGCTCTTGAGGAGTTTGAATTCTTCTTCGACCTGCAGCGCCTCGCCGTCTAACTCGACGATGAGGAGCGCCGCCGCGCCTTGCGGATAGTGGGCGTGAACCGCCGCCTCGGCTGCCTGAATAGCGAGCCGATCCATAATTTCCATTGCGCCGGGCAGCAAACCGGAAGCGACCACTCGCGCCACGGCCTCGCCCGCGGCTTCCAGGCTGTGATACGCGGCCAGCACTGTGCGGAATTTTTCCGGTTTGGGCAAAAGCCTCAAGGTGATTTCGAGCGCCACGCCGAACAATCCTTCCGAGCCGACGAGCAGGCCGACATAATCTGGCCCGACGCTTTCCATGCTTTCGCTGCCCACTTGAACGACCTCACCGTCGGGCAAGACGGCTTTCATCGCCAGCACGTGATTGCTCGTCATGCCGTATTTGAGGCAGTGCGCTCCGCCCGCGTTGAAGGCCACGTTGCCGCCGATCGTGCAAATGGCCTGGCTCGAAGGGTCGGGCGCATAGTACAAGCCATAGGGAGCCGCCGCTTTGCTCACGTCGAGGTTGATCACGCCCGGCTCGACGACGGCGATGCGCTCCTTTGGGTCAATCCGCACGATGCGATTGAGCCGGTTGAGCGCGATGAGTAGGCCATCTTTGATGGGCAGTGAACCACCGGAGAGACTCGTGCCGCTGCCGCGCGCGACGAATGGCACGCCAAAGCGATGGCACAGCTTGACGGTCTCTATGACTTGTTCTTGCGTCTCAGGCAGGACGGCGGCAGCGGGCCGGATGTGATACGCCGTCAGCGCATCGGACTCGTAAGCCGCAAGCTGCGCGGCCTGGACCAGCAATCGCTCCGGCGGATAGAGTTGAGCCAGCGAGGACAGAAAATTCGTGGTGTCCATAACGCATCACCTCCTGCGTGCAATTGGCTGATGGCGCGGTCGGTCCTGTCGTGTTTGGCCGACCGCGGCCAACCCGTGGCTATAGTATAGCATCAAACGCGCGCAGATTCAACAACAGAATTCTGGTGACTACCCACAACTACGTAGAGTCCACAACTACGTAGAGTCCTCAACTTGTTGAGGCAGTGGCCCGAACAAGTTCGGGAGTCCGATAAAATGTGGGTAATCACCAGCAAAATCGCCCCGGCGTGTTAGGTCGGGGCGATGAGGGTCGGACTTTTTTTTCACGGCTGACTGGTGAAAACTACCCAGTCGGGCACCTCGGACGAGGGCAGTGCGGCGAGCAGGGTAAAGCTAAAGACGCTGCCCTGGCCGACCCGGCTCTCCGCGCTCACTTGCCCGCCGAGCTTGTCCACAATGCGCTGGACGATGGATAGCCCCAGGCCATGCCCCTCGACACTCATCTGAGCCAGCCGCGTGAACGGCGTGAACAGGCGGGCCTGCTCCTCTGGGGTAAAGCCGGGGCCATTGTCGCGCACCCAGAAGCGCACCGTGCCGTCCGAAGGTGGGTCCGCGCCCAGCTCCACGCGCGGAGGACGCCCGCCATACTTGAGCGCGTTGCTGATATAGTTGACCCACACCTGCTCTATCCACGGGGCGTGTCCCATAGCCACCGGCCATGCCGAAGCGGGCGGGACGATCATCTCCGCATGATACTCTTCCGTCATGCGCGACAAGCGTCGCCGAGCTTCGGCCACGATGCTCGCCATATCCAGCGGGTGATGTATCGCTTCAGCCTTGCGTGCTTCTGAAAGCAAAAGCAGCTCGTCCACGATGTTTTGTATCTTGAAGGAGCATTGCAGAACGGTCTGCAGGCAACGCTGCTGATCTACCTCCGGCAGGCTGGTAAAGTCATGCTCCAAAAGCTCCGAATAACCGAGGATGAGGCCCAAGGGGTTCTTGAGATCGTGGGCCACCGTGTGGGCAAAGGCGTCCAGTTCTTCGTTGCGTTCCTGAAGCTCCACGGTGCGCTGGCGGAGTGTTTCGACCAACTGCGCGTTATCAATGGCAATCGCGGCCCAGGTCGCCAGCGTTTCGAGCAGCGCGCCGTCGTTCGCGTCAAACTCGCCGCCCAACTTGTTGACCACTTCCAGCACACCGATGACGGTCTCCCGCACGCGCAGCGGTGTGGCCAGCAGTGACAGGGTGCGAAAGCCGGTCTTGGCGTCAATGGCTTCGGCAAAGCGCGGATCGTTGGGGGCGGATGGCACATTGGCTCTCTGCCCGCTCTGCGCCACCCAGCCCGCAATACCCTGGCCGGGTTGCAGGCGCATGTTGATCAAGGCTTCATTGGGGACAGGGTGAGAAGCGGCCCGGCAAATCAAATAACCTTCACGCTGTTCGTCCCACAACCAAACTGAACTGCCCTCCGCGCCGAGAGTTTGTGTGACTGTGACGAGTACCTGCTTCATGACCTGGCGCAGGTCCAGCGTGGCGGTGAGCGTCTGTCCTATTTGATTGAACAGGGCCAGGTCGCGGTTGCGCCGCTGAAGGGCTTCTTCCGCCCGTTTTCGCGCTGTAATGTCCTCAACGGTCCCATCGTAATACAGTACCCTGCCATTGGCATCCCGAATGGCCTGCACGTTGTGCTCCAGCCACTGCGCCGTTCCATCCGGAAGCTGCATTCGCGTTTGGAATTCACGGACGGTCCCCTGGCTTTCCAGGAGAGTCTGCATACTCTCGAGGTCTTCCGAGGAGATGTACTTGTCGAGCGCATGGCTGGACAGCAAAGACTCGCGGTCGGGATAACCGACCATGCGCGCCAGGGTCAGGTTGGCGTCTGTGATGCGCCCGTCCGGCGCAGCGCGGTACAGGCCAACGGGAATGCTGTCAAAGAGGGCGTGGTAGAGGCTTTCAGCTCTCTGCAACGATTGACGCTGGCTTGCACGCTCCAGTGATGAGCGGCCGTCCGGGTTGTCGTCCGTGAGCAGGCTATGCAACTCGCGCTCCATCGGCTGCCTCCGTATCTTGACTGTCTGGCAAGCGACAAGGGTCTGGGGCCGGCCCGCTGATTCAGGCGGGACATGACGTCATTCTAACAAGTATACGCCAGAGTATATCGCAAATCAATAGTTCCAGAGTAACAGGTCTGTTACGGTTGCGTGACTGACAAAAAAAAAGGCCCAAAGTGACTCTTCGGGCCTGGAGGGCAATAAAAGTGTTGTTAGCTGGCGCGTTTCACGTCCATCGCGTCGGCGTTGATCTGCGTGCGCACTTTACAAGTGGCGCAGCCTTCCGGCAATGTCTGACCGGCGATCTGGCGGGCGAGCCAACACGGAATATCCGTTTGCAGGTTGGTCGTGCAGACTGCATACTTGTTGGCCGCCTCGCCCGATAGGGCGTACTGTCGCGTCACCGGAGCCGCCGCTCGTTCGTGTGTGCTGCGTACAATTCCCTCGAATTGCTCATGCACGGCTTTAGGCTCCAGCCAGCGTTGAATCAGATACCCCAGGCCCATGACGACGAGAAGCGGCAGACCAATGCGCAGAAAGAACATCCCAGCAACTATAAAGATATCTTGGATTGTTTGCGCGTTCATTTTTCATTCTCCTTTCCACTCTTGCCAACCCTTTTGATTGCAGTTTACACCAAACTGTGTGTCAGGTCTATTGGGTGACTGCCCCATTTCTAGCTGCCAGTTTGTGTCAGCCGGGCCTGCTTCGAGTGGGTGATGTGCGCTTTGCTCAAGCTTGCGCCAGTGCGGGCGCCTGAGCAACAACGTGTTCGTCCTTGGTCCCCGGTTCTTGCTTGAAGATGGGCAAATACTTGACGCCCAGCGAGAATGCCATCAACCAGTAGCCCAATATGCCGCCCGCCGTGGCCCATTCTATCCAAGTCGGCGAATAGCTGATCTCAGCTTTAGGTAGGACGGCAGTGGTATAGGCCAACGGCACCAGCAAACCCATCAGGTTGGTATCCCAGCGGTTGACGATGAGGGCGAACGCTACCAGAAAGCCGGCCACGATCAGAGCCGCTTTTTGGTGCCGCAGTTTGTTGTCGAACAGGATCACAAGCGGAATCACCATGCCCAGGAACACTTCAAAGGTCCAGAAATTGTAGGCCAGTGGGCCGCTGGTCAGCAGTTCCATGGACTCGGCGCGGACCGGCAGATACGAATAGTCCATCGCCAGGAAATCCCAAAAGCGCATGTAGGCATACACGAGCAGCGCAAAGCCGCTGAACCGGGCGACGGCCGACAGCAGTTCTTGACGGACCAACTCGCGGCCCCGCAGCCGGCTCACGATGATGGACAGCGCCACGACAAGCAGCGGGCTGGTGGCGATGGCCTGTGCGATGAACATCAGCGGCATGGTAGGCTTGTACCACACGGGTCTCGCTTTGATGATGCCGTAGGCCGCGCCCAGCGAGGACTGGTGCAAGAGCGAGAGACCCATGCCCACCACAGCCAGCACCGGCATCAGCTTGTGCGCTTGATGAGCCAGCTTGCCGACCCAGGGCCAGCGCGCAAAGAAGCGATGCTCGGCCACAATCGTCGCAAACTCGACCATGAGCACTGTGAGGTAAAGCGTGATACACATGATGATTTCCCACAGGAGCGAGTGTGTGTTCCAGAACGCCAGACCATGCCAAAAGCGATCCGGGCGGCCAATGTCGAGCAATAGCGTGAGCAGGGCGCTGGTGTATCCCAGCAGGCCGACAAAGACGGCCACGCGAGCGATGGGTTCGTACTTTTTCAGCCCGAGCAAGTAAACGGCAGCCGAGAGCAGGAACGCGCCAGCCCCCAGCCCGATAGAGGAAATGTCAATCGTGATCCACAATCCCCACGGCACGCGATCAGACATCCCCGTGATGGACAGACCGTTGATAAAGACCAGGATCCCGGCGTACAGTCCAAAGGCACACATCAGAGCGAGGATGATGATCCATATTCTAAAAGGTGTGAGCTTGAACCGAAAATGTTGTGCAAAGGTTGTCATCGTCATATCCTTTGGCGTCGAATGTCTCACGCGGGCAGATAGTACACGCGCGGATTGGTGCCCAGATCCTCGCGCAGGCGGAAACTGCGGTGCTGAGCCAGCGCGCGGCTCGCGGGGCTTGTGGGATCGTAAAAGTCGCCGAACAACCGCGCACGCACCGGGCAGACATTCACACACGCGGGCGTTGCGTCGCGGTCCACGCCGGGGGTCAATCCCTGTGCCAGCCCACGGTCAATGCGCTGCGCGCAAAAAGTGCATTTTTCTACCACGCCGCGCTTACGGCGCGGAATGTCCGGCGTGCCCCACTCGGGCACATAGGAGTTGGCGAGCTTGGCCGGGTCTTGCCAGTTGAACACGCGCGCATTATATGGGCAGGCCACTTGACAGTAGCGGCAGCCGATGCACTTGTCGTAATCCATCTCGACCAGCCCATCGGCGCGGTGATACGTCGCTCCGACCGGGCAGGCCTCCACGCACGGCGCGTTTTCGCAATGCTGGCACGGGCGCGGCAGATAAGCCGGGCCTTTGTCGGTTGAGCCTTCCACGCTGACCGTGTTCCATTGCGCATCGCCGGGGATATCGTTGAACGCTTTGCAGGCATAGGTGCAATAGTTGCAGCCGATGCACTTGCTCTGGTCAATGACCATAACCCACTTGTGCTTGCTTTGCGCTTCTTTGACCCTGTCGCCCGCGACGGCGTTGGATGGATTGAGCGGCGAGACTGCGCCCGTGCCGAACAATTCGACGACGAGCAAACCGCCTCCGGCCAGACCGGCGTATTTCAAAAAATCACGCCGAGAGAGTTTCGTATCGCTCATTCCTATCTCCTTACCACGACGACAGCCGAAATAAAGCCAAGCAAAAGCCCTCCGATCACGCCGCCCATGATGTTGGGCCAGGCCGAGACGCCGTTCGATGCGGCACTCGCGGCGGCAAGCGTTGCGGTGGGCACAAGTTGTTGGACGGGCTTGTCGGCGCCAGGCTGGGGCAAAACCGTAGAAATGATTTGATGCGCTGTGTGGACATTATCCTTGTGGCAGCGCTGGCAGGCGTCCGCTCCCATGACGAAAGAGTGGTTGGAGGGAGTGGGGTTGGTGGCGGTTGTGCCGGAAGCCGTGCTGTGCATATGGCAGTTGATGCACGCGTTGGTCGAGCTGTCCATCGGCATGTTGCTTTGGTCTTCGCGCTCCTTGTGGCAGCTTGCGCACAGGTCAGTCGGCGCCTTGAACTTGAGCGAGGCTGAGTGCATGTCGTGGCACGAAGTGCACGCGACGTTGGCCTTGCCATGACCGCTCGTTTGCCACTCTGTGCCCGCGGCGGAATGGCAAGTGCTGCAAAACGCGGCCGACTTGTCAACACCTATCGGGCTGCCAGGGTGGGCATTGGGGCCGGGCTGGTGACATGCCGTGCAGGCAATACCTTTGATAGCATGTTTGCCCCCTCCCCACGTCTTGGCGACTTCCGAGTGGCAAGTGGCGCAGTCTGGTTGTTGCTGTGGCTCAGGGCCAGCGGCATACGCCACTCCTGCCGCGCACACACTCACCACGAACGCCGTCACAACGGTCATGAGAAAGACGGCAAAGACAACGCGTGTAGTGGACATTTTCTTCTCCTTTGTGTGTAGGCCATTCACCTGGTTCTGCTGACACAAAGGTATCACATTGCCCCATGACAGGTCAATTGGGCAGGCCACCCAACTTGTTGCGCCCATATCCCCAATATTCTGATCACCCTAGAGGGTAGTCACGCACGATTCAAGTGGGGCAACCGTCAATGAATGAGGGGGTGTGTGGGGGGGGGAAACCCATGCGCAATGAGGGAGTGCGAGCAGGACGATGCATTTTTGCCTGGTCGCCAGCGCTCTAGGGGGCCGCGCTCACCAGGCCCTTGTCCACCGCATAGCGCACCAGGTCGGCCCGGCTGTGCAGGTTGAGCTTGTTCTCGATATTCGCTCGATAGCGCGCCACGGTTCTCACATTGACCCCAAGCCGCAGCGCGATTTGCTTGTTTTGCGCTCCTTGGGCAATCATGACGAGGACGAGCTGTTCATGCGGCTCCAGGTCGTTGGGGCGGGGGCGTTCATGGCTTGCGTAGGTGCGCTGGTGATAACCCGTGGGATGTATGTACATTTGACCCGCATGGACGGTGCGGATGGCGGTCACCAGGTCAGCGGTGGCAGTGCGCTTGGGGAGGTAGCCGGATGCGCCCGCACTGATCATCTCGAAAAAGTGCTGTGGGTCTTTGCGCTTTGAGCTTGCGCGCGAGCTCGAAACCATTGAGGCCCGGCAGTTCGATGGTGGTGATCACAACGTGGGGAGAAACCTGGCGGCAAAGTGCGAGCGCCTCGGCGCCATCGCCGGCCTCGCCTACGATGTCCATGTCTGTCTGAGATTGGAGCAGCAGGCGCAGCCCGGCGCGCACAATCTCCTGGTCATCCACCAGAACGACTCGGATCATCATACCAAATTCGATCTAGAACCCTGTCGGAGAGCCCCTTGTAGGGCACGCTTCGCGTCCATACCTGCCCCCAGCGCGGCGGCTATGGAAAGCCGCCCTACAAAGTTTCCTTTGACGAGGTCCAGCATCAAAGGGCGAACCGCTTTCCTCTGATACCAGACTACCATGCAAGAGTCTGACACGTCAATTGGGCACACGTCCCAACTTCAGCATGTGGTGGCATACCAATTTGGATGAGAGATAGGGTGATTTGAACAGCGAATTCGTTGTTGGGGGCCGGGATGCGTGTTTCCACCCATCCCGCCGACATCGGGTCGAACGCGCTATGTGGGAAAATCCCTAGAGTGGGGTGGGGACGCCTGGATTTGTGCGGTGCTACCCCTGGGACTTCCCAGGGGCTACTCTGAAGGCGGCTTGTTGCTGATGTCAATCAGTCCCTTGTCTACCGCATAGCGCACCAGCTCGGCCCGCGTGTGCAGGTTGAGCTTGGCCATAATGTTCTCTCGATGCCGCTCCACCGTCCGCACGCTGATCGAGAGCTTTTCGGCGATCTCTTTGTTCATCATGCCTTCGGCAATCATCTTGAGGACCTGCTGCTCGCGGTCGGTCAGTCCGTCGTAGCTGGCGCGCTCCCAGCCCATCTGAACACGTTGGATGTAATCGTTGACGAGCGCCTTGGCGACGCTTGGATGCAGGTACACTTCGCCGGAATACACAGCGTGGATGGCATTCACCAGGTCGGTGGGCGCGGCGCGTTTAGGGACGTAACCGGAAGCGCCCGCGTTGAGCATCTCGAAAAAGTATTGCTCGCCTTCGTGGATGGTGAGCGCCAGCACGGCCGTGTTGGGGCATTGCTGCTTGATCTGGCGCGTGACTTCAAGCCCACTGAGGCCCGGCATGGTGATGTCCATAATGACGACATCGGGCGGGTTCTTTTGGCAGAGCTGCAAGGCCTGCTGGCCGTTTTCAGCCTCGCCGATGATCTCAATGTCCGAGTGCGAGCTGAGCAGCATCCTCAGGCCCGCCCGCACGATCTCGTGATCGTCCACGAGCACAATCTTGATCGTCATGCAACGGCCTCCTCGCCACCAAGTGGGATGTGGACGGTCAACCGGGTGCCTCGCCCCGGCGCCGAGTCAATATCGAATGTGCCGCCGACGAGAGCGGCGCGTTCCTGGATGCCAGCCAGTCCCCAGCCTTGATGGCGAACCTGGCGGCGGTACATTTGTTCCGGCGTCATGCCGATGCCATTATCCTCGATGACCAGCTCGACCTGGTCATCGCCAAAAGCCAGCTTGACGGCGGTGCGCTGCGCGTTGGCGTGCTTGGCGACGTTGGTCAACGCTTCTTGCGTGATGCGAAACAGCACGGTTTCCATTTCCGACGACAGGCGACGGCGCTGGCCTAGAATTTGAACGCGCACATCCATGTGAAGCCGGTCGCGCCACTCGTCGGTCAGCCAGTGGAGCGCGGGCGCCAGGCCCAGGTCGTCCAACTGCGCGGGCCGCAGATCGGCCACCAGTTGACGCAGCTCAGAGATGGCGCGAACGGCCAAGTCTTTGAGATTGCCGATTTGCTTGCGCGCCAGCGCCGGGTCACGCGGCATGGTTTCTTCTACACCCGAAAGCCCCAGCGCCAGCGCGGTAAAGATCTGGCCGATGCCGTCGTGCAGCTCGCGGGCGATGCGCTTGCGCTCTTCTTCCTGAACCTGCACCGAACGCCGCAGCAGTTCGCCGCGCACCATCTCGCGCTCTTGGACTTGCTGGTAAAGCCGGGCGTTTTCGATGGCGATGGCCAGCTCACGGCCCAGCGTGAGCAATAGCGACCGCTTGGGTTCAAAGATGTGCACGTCGCTCACGCAAATGACCAGGCTGCCGATGAGACCGCGCTTGCCCGAAAGGTGCAAAGGCACGGCCATCATCGGAGCCAGCACGCGCATCTCGGGCGGAACAGCGAATTCGTTGTTATCGGCGTTGGCGGTGATGACGGCCCGACCTATGCTCTGGGCGGCGCCAGCCAACTCTGCGCGGCAAAAGCCTGTGCTCGCGGCGCAGCTTCCCGGCGGATCCGTTTCCAGCAGGATCATCGCCGCGCGAGCGGGCAGCAGGTCAACGACCTTGACGACGGCTTGTTGAAGCACAGCCTGCCAGTCCAGCGTGGCCGCCAGGATGCGCGACATTTCAAACAGGATGGATAGCTCGTTGACCGCTTCCTGCAATTGGCGGTTCAGGTGCGCCGTTTCCTGTTGGACGCGCCGCTCAGCTTCCTGGGCCGTCAGCTCCGCTGCGCGCAGTCGCTGTGTGCGTTCGATCTCGAACACGCGCAGCGCGCGGATGATGGTGACGGCCAGCACCATCGCGATCGCGCCTCGGAACAACTGAACAGGCGCACCGAACAGCCGCAGGAACAAATCAGAGTTGATAAAGTTCGAAGGCGGCAGCGCGCTCTTGGACACAAACATCTGGCCGACGATGCCATACAGGGCAAAGGCCAGCGCTGCCCAGATCAGGTCGCGCCCAAAATGCGCCATGCCCAGCCTGGCAAAGACTTGCCCTTGAGAAATGAGCGACCAACTGGTAACGATGGCGCCGACGATCCCCAGGCTGTAACGCGCCCAGACGCTGGCGGCTCCCCACCAATCGGACTGCGGCAGCCAGAGCCGCAACACGATCATGCCGCCCAGGCTGAACCCGATGAGCGCCAGCGTTCGCCACATGGCGCCCAACGGCGCCGCGCTCTCGGTCCGGCCCAGGCTGATTCCGAACGCTGCCAGGCAGGCAAACGAGACAACCAGGAGGATGAGGTGAATTGCTCCCAGCGGCAGGCCAGGGGGCAATTGCCCCATCACCTCAAACATTTCAAACCACTCGTGCAAGCCATGGGTCAGGCCAAAGGCCGCCAGCCACGGCATCGAGTGCGCGAACCGCAACTCGCTGGTCCGGCCCGCTTCCAGCACCACCGCCAGCCCCATCGCAAAAAACGCGAGGCCGTAGAAAAAGTAGATGTATCCCAGGGCGGTAGTGCTCATTCGATTCAATTCGTCCAGAACAACGAATTCGCTGTTGCAAGGCGGTTCGATCACGACTTTTGCTTGTGGCAGGCCTGGCAAGCATCGTTCGTACGCCCGGCGTGATCCTTGGGCGCGGGCTTGAGGCCGCCCTCGGGATTGTGACACGTCAGGCAGTTGTCGCGCCCGGCCAGGTCATGCGGAATGGCCGGCGGCGCTTCGCCGCCTGACGGTGCAGCCGGTGTGGCAGTTACCGCCTTGGTGGGTGCAGCTGCAGGCGCGGTCGTTGACGGCTTGTGGCACGCCAGGCACGTGTCGTTCGCGCGCCCGGCGTGATCCTTCGGTGCGGGCTTGAGGCCGCCCTCGGGATTGTGACACGTCAGGCAGTTGTCGCGCCCGGCCAAATCATGCGGAATGGCAGGCGGCGCGCCGCCTCCAGCCGGCGCGGCGGGTGTTGCCGTGGCCGCTGTCTTGGTCGGCGCCTCTGAAGGCGCAGTGGTCGGGGCGGCCGCCGTCGGTGCTGCGGTTGGACGGGCAGCCGTCGTCGGTTTGTGACATGCCTGGCATGTGTCAATCGTGCGCCCGGCATGATCCTTGGGCGCGGGCTTGATGCCGCCATCAGGATTGTGGCACGTCAGGCAGTTGTCGCGCCCGGCCAAATCATGCGGAATCGCAGGCGGCTTGCCCTGAGCCGGTTGGGCAGGTTGAGCAGGTTGACCCGGTTGGCGCACCCCGGGCGCGTTCAGCCCGACAAATTTCCAGTTCGCGCCATGACAGGCGCTATTGCTGCAAAAACTACTGTTGTCATTGCCCCCGGCATTGCCGGTTGTGTGGCAATTGGCGCAGGTGGCATCGAAACGGGTACGATGCTCCGCAAGCCAGGTCGTGCTTCTGTGCGAATCCGGTTCGATGCCGATGGTCAGAGGCAGCGCCGCAGTGGTCTTGTCCGGGGTGATGACCTGCGGGATGCTGTGGCAGATATTGCACTCGAGCCGGATGGCCTGGTTGTCTCGGCTCAGGTGCTTGCCATCGTGGCAGCGGAAGCAGCCTGCAAAATCCTTGTGGCCGATGTTCGTCGGATGCGACTCCCAGGTCACTCGCATAAAGGGGAACTGGGTGCTGTCAAAAATGGCCTGCAATCCGGCGACGGCTTTCTGGACATCCGCCTTGCGGTTGTTATAGACCATGGGGTACTGTGTCCGATAAAAGTCTTCCACAGCGGCGATCGCTTGGGCGGCTTGGTCTTCGGTCGTGTAGGTCTTTTCCAGTACTTGGGTCCCTTCGCGCTTGATGAAGGGCAAGTTGGCAGGGATGGTGCCCGCTGCCAGGGCGGCGTCGAGCGCCTCGCCTGGCCGCTGGAAGACGTGCGTCGCGCGGTTGTGGCAGTCAACGCAGTCCATCTTGCGCTTTTCGGCTTTGGCGATTTGCTCCGGCGTCAGCTTGCTGTCTGTCGCGAGGTACTCGGTTGTCTTGCCGCCAAAAGTAGCCTGAACCCAGTCTATCTCCTGCCGCTGCTTGTCGGTCGCGATATAGTAAACGGGATTGGCGATGTGCCAGTGGATGCCGCGTCCCTGGCCAGCGTTTTGCGTTCCGCCGCCAGTCTTGAGGAGCAACTTGATTTGCGTCAGGCGGTTGTTCTCATCCTCTGCATAGTGCGGGACGGTCGCCAGGCGATCCTGATAAAACTTTTCCGGCCAGTGGCATTGTTCGCAAACCACTTCGACCGGGCGTAGGCTGGTGATGGGAGAAGGGATGGGCCTTTCATGCCAGCCGGTGGGAGCCACCCACAGGTATCGGACGTTGGCCAGTTTGGCCTTGACGGCGGCAGTGGGGCCTGGGCCGACGTGGCAGGTGCCGCACTCCACGCGAGAGTGCGGCGAGCTTTGATACGCCGTGTACTCGGGCTTCATCACGTGACAGAGTGAACAAAACGCCGTGGATTCACTCCAGTCAAAAACAGCTATCCCGCCCAAGAAAAGCCCAAACAGGATCAGCAGCGTGACGACGATCGTGCCGGTCATCAGCCATTTGTTGGTGCTGACCCTGGACCAGAACCTCGACCCAAAAGAGCGAGGCTTGTTTGTCACCGCGCCGGCGACTGGGGTGGCCTCAGAGGATGAATGTGGAACGTTTGACTTGGGATCATCTGACATGCGTATCTCCTTTGTTGGGCAATCAGTTGCCCATACCTCAAAACCCCCGGTCTTTGTCCTAGCGGCCCCTCAACGTCGTGTAGGGCTGCGTTGCCTGGGATCGGCTGAAACCCATCACAAAGAATTACTGCTCGGCTGCGCCGTCCGCAATCCACTTGCGAACCAAATCGATTTCCTCCGCTGTGAGTTGGCCGGGGTGGCCGCCTGCGATTTGTTTCGTGATGATGGAACTCTTGGCGGGGTCCTTGGGTGTAACGGCCGGGCCGGACGTGCCCCCGTGCATCACACTTTCAAACGAGGTCAAGGTCAATCCGCCCATGACGCCGTGACAGGCCGCGCACTTGGCGGTAAAGATGGGCTGGATGTCTTTGACAAAGGTCACTTTGCCGCCGGCTGCCGGAGCGGGCGCAGCAGCGGGTGCTCCACCTTCGGCTGCGCCCGCTGCAATCCAGGCTTTGATAGCGGCCAGCTCGTCCGCTGAGAATTGACCGGGGTGGGCGCCGGTGACCTTCTTGATCAACGGGCTGCCTTCAGCATCTTTGGCGACAATGACGGCTCCGCTCGCGCCTCCCTTCATCAGCGAGGCGTAGGTATTGACGCTCAAACCTGCGGTCGCCGCATCGCCATGACAGGCGCCGCACTTGGCTTTGAGGATGGCTTGCACATCTGCAAATGCGGTGCCGCCGCCTGTTGCCGGTGCCTGGCCAGCCGATGGGGCTTGGGTCGGAGCGGTCGTCGGCACGGCGGTCGGAGCGCGCGTCGGCGTGGGTTGCGGCGTTGCCGTGACTAGTACTGCGACGTTGACCGCAGGCGGCACGGTCTTGATCGGTGCAGTATTCTCGAGGGTGAGGAATTTAAAGATGCCGAAAGCCATCACAACTCCCAGCACCGTGGCGAGGGGAAAGTAGATCACCTGGCGGCGGCGCAGCACCAGCGCGTCAATCTTGCGGCCGGCCGTGCCGCGAGCGATGGCTTCCAGCTCGCGGCCATGCTCGTGCGCCATCTGGTGTTCATCCAGCTTGCCCGTGAGCATGGCTTTGTTGAACATCTTGATGTGCACATTGTAAAAGTGCCAGATGATGATGGCGAGCACCGCCAGGATCGCTTCGGCGCCGTGCGCGGCTTTGGCGGCCGGAATCCACTCGCCTGGAACCAACCTGGCCGTGGTGATGGGATTCCACAGCATAAAGCCCGTGATGCCCATGACGACTGTGCCCCAGATCAAGGCCCAGTATTCCATCTTTTCGCCATAGTTGTAGCGCCCGAACTTGGCCGGCGCCTTGGTCAGCCCAAGCTTGTAAGTCGTGTCTTGCCACCACTCGGTAAAGTCGCTCAGCATGGGCAGCATGCTCATGCGCGCGCGCAGCACAAAGACCCGATAGCCCGCCTCCACAAAGTGGTAGGCCGACAGGATGATCATGATGGCGGCGTTGATATGGTGTATCTGGCGCGTCATTTCGATGCCGCCCAAGAACTGGATGGTCGCATCCGAGACAGGCCAAGCCGCGAATTTCTGGATCAAGCCCGTAATGCCCAACAGTGTGAACGATACCAGCAGAAGAATGTGCTCTATTCGCTGCAGCACATCAAAGCGGATATATTGTCCACGAGCGATTTGGCTCGAGATTTTTCGAGATTCGGTGGCCATGCTAGATCTCCTTCCCCGCAAAACGATTGCGAATGCGCCAGAAAGCATCCAGGAGCACCATCAAGATCATAAAGCCCAGCACGGCCGGAATCAGAATCTTGTAGAACAGGTCAATATAGTAGACGACCGGGTACCTGGTCGGGGAAGGCTCGTAATGGCTCGTCCACGAAGCGGCAAAGGTTTCGGTCGTGGCGTCCGGGTGGCATTTTTGGCAGGCTTTGAGCATGTTGGTCTTGATGGCCAGGCCGCCCTTGGGGTCTTTGGTGTTGGCAATCTCGTGCACGCCGTGGCAGTCAAAACAGACGGGCTTGTTTGTAACCTGGTCAGGCGATTGCTTCTTGAAGAGCGTGGTGGTGGTGCCATGAAAGTCGGCCACGTAGGTATTGAGCACGGCGGTGGAGATGTTGTATTTGCTCATGCGTTTGGCATCGGTGTGGCACTTGCCGCACATCTCTGTGGGTGACTTTAATCGGAAGGCCTGCGTCATCGGGTCAGGAATGTTGTGCACGCCGTGACAGTCCACGCAACTGGGCACATCGGGGTTGTCCTGTTGCAGTGCCGAGCCATGCACGCTGTCCTTGTACTGGTTAAAAATCGCACCGTGGCACTTGCTGCACGTCAGAGCGATGCGCCAGCGCGGCTGATCGGGCGGGCGGACGTCGTGCGCGCCGTGGCAGTCGGCGCAGGTCGCGCCCAGGCGGTTGCCCGAAGCGAGTGCTTTCTGGTGAACGCTGTCCAACGTCTTTTGATAGTTGTCGCCGTGGCATTGTTTACAGGCTTGGTAGAGATCAAGTGTTACTTGCCGCCGGTCGGCTGGCTTGTACTCCGGGTGCGGATAGCCTGAGAGGTTGCTATGGCACTGGACACAGGCCACATTCTTGGCGCCATGCACCGAGCTCTTGAGAGCGTCTGGATCAACGTAGAGCGAGATGATCTCTCCGTTGGCGGCCTTCATCTGCTGGGCCGGATTGGAGTGGCAGGCCAGGCACTTTTGGTTATCCGCGCCCGTCGGCGTGGGCGGCATGGTCGGCAAAGCGACCGGGCCGTTCGCCCCGCTGGCCGAGGCCGTGCTGAACACGAGTGCGGCGATAGCCAATGCCATCAGTGCGACGAGCAGACTGATTGGGATGTGACGTCGAGTGCGTCCCATCATGTTGGTCTCCTTACGTTCGGTTTGATTCGCCAGAGTGAAAGAGAGAACAAGAGTCTCTGGCCCAAGATGAGTGCGTGATCCGAACTGGGATGAATGTTGTAGGCGACACTGCGCCGACCTTGTCGCCCGATTACGACTGACTTGCCGGAAGACGGGCCGGACAAAGCCCCGGCCCGTCTTGCCTTACCACCCGAAAAACGAACTTACTTCATCTCGGTTGCGCCCACCGCCAGGCTACCGGTGAGGTCCTTGAGCGAGAGCAGCCGTGTCTCTGGAAAGCGGGTGTCTACCCCCTAGCGAGACTCCAGATAGTTACTCTGGCCGCGCCAGGCCCGTCATGTTCACCTTGACCTTCTTGCCGAGATCCTCCAGCGCATCGTAGAGGATCTGGATGGCGTACTTGGGGTTGTGCGCAAAGGCGCCCGGATCCTTCTGGACGTACTGGTAGTTGTAGGCGGCCTTGAGAAGGCGCGGCGTCCAATCCGCCCAGCGATTGGCGCTCACGGCCTCCTTCGCATCGGCCTTGCCATCGCCATTCGTGTCAACGAAGAAGTACGGATTGGCGCCCGAGTTGTAGGCGATCGCTGTCTTGGTGAGTGTCTTGCTGTAGTCAATGATCGCCGCGTACAGCTTGTCTTCTAGCGCCATCACCTCGGCCGAGATGCCTTCTTTCACATCCTTGTCGCCATCGAAATCCTTGGCGTTCATGCGGATGTCTTGGGGCGTCTTGACGCCGGCATGGCAGGTCACGCACTTGTCCATCTTGACCCCGAGTTCGTGCGTGCTGTGGCAGCCGGTGCAGGTGTCGAAGCCAGGCGCATGCGCATTCTGGCCGGCGTACTTTTTGCCATCATACTGGTAGGCGACCTGCGCAGCATCGCCGAAGAGCGTGGCGCCCGCGGCAAAGTAGTGCACATTGGCGAAGGCGGCCTTGGCATCCACTTTGTCTTCGTCAATGCCCTTGATCCTGGTATTGACGGCGGCCGTGGACTGGCGGCCCTGGTGGCATTCCAGGCACAGGTTGGCAGCCACTGGCTTGAGCGCGCCCTTGTCATCCTTCTCCTTGCTGAAGGTGAGGCTCTTGCCGCTGGGGAACGGCACATTCACCACCGGGCGCACCGTGAACTTGGTCAGGTCGCTGTGGCAGGTGGTGCAGGCGAAACCGTTGGCGGTTTCCTGTGGGCCGACGCCGGTCGTCACGATCGAGCCGGCGGCCGTCACAGCGACTGTGCCGCCGCTCTCCAGGAATTCAGGCAGGCCCTTGGCGCTGTGGCACTTGGCGCAGCCCGCCGGAACCTCGCCCTCCGCATCCCAATCGCGGAACGCCATAGCGGTGCCATCAAAGTGGCCGGCATCATTGCGTACTGCCTTCGCGATGTCCACCGGCTTGGCCAGCTTGGTGTTCAGATCCGCGATCGAATCGTGCATCAACTGGATGACGTACTTGGCGTTGTGCGCCAGCTTGCCAGGATCCTTGCTGGCGACCTGGTAGTTGTAGGTAGCCTTCAGCAGACGCGGGGTCCAGGCGGTGTACACTCCCGTCTCATCAGCATCGGCCTTGCCGTTGCCATTCTTGTCCGCCAAAAAGTACGGGTAAGCCGTTGAGCTGTAGGCGATGTCGGCCTTGCCGACTTCCTTGGCATACGCCTGGATGGCGGCGAGCAGTTTTTCCTGCAGGCCCGCCAACTCCTCGGCGATCCCTTCCTTCGCATTGCCGTCGCCGTCATAGTCCATTAGCGAGCCGTTCATGCGGATCTTGGCGATGTCCTCGACTTTGGTGACGCCAGTATGGCAGGTGGCGCATTCCTTCAGCTTCAACTCCAACGTGTGCTGGTTGTGGCAGCCCACACAGGTGTCATACGGCTCAGGATGTTGGAACTTGCTGTCATACGACTGGCCTTTGTATTCGTAACCGCCCTTGGCCAGGGTGCCATATTGCGTGGCTGCAGCCGCGAAATAGTGGATGTTGCGGAAGCCGAAGGTCGTGGTGACGGTTTTGCCAGCGGCGTCCGTTGTCACGAGCGGTTTCACAACCGTGTCATCGTCCGCATCCTTGAGCTTGAAGGTGTTGGAGATGACGTTGTTCACGCTGACTGTGGACTCGCGGCCCTGGTGGCATTCCATACAGCGGGCTTCGGCGCCAAGGTTCTTGAGTGTCGCGCCAGAGGGGAACTTTACACTGGTCTTATCCATCGTGCCGCTGTTGTGGCAGGCGACACAGTCGATCAAGCTGCCGCTGTTCTGGATCGGCTTCTCGATCTTGCCGGTGGTGACGAATTCGCGGTATCCCTCAGAGGTATGGCACTTGGCGCAGTCAGTGGGCACGCCACCCGTTGGCCAGTGGTTGAAGGCTTCTGCGGTGGGATCAGAGTGGCCCGCTTTCTGCCAGTCAGCCAGGAATGGCAGCGTGGGCGACTTTTTGCTTGCTGTCAGGTCGAGCGTTGCGGCGACGGCCGGCGCCTTGGTCGGCTCGACGACCTTGGTGACGACGACCGTCTCTTTGACGATTTGCGGAGGGGGGGGCGTGGGCGTGGCGCAGGCCGCCAGGACGACGAGCAGGCCGACGACGCACAGGGCGATCCCCACTGGTAGTGCATAGCGTCTCATTTTTCTTTCCTTCCTTTTCAGGTTGAATCAATAGTTTGGTGCGGAAGACAAAGGGGGGCGACTTTCGCCCCGAAACGTAGAAACTCGGCTTGCCTTTGGTTTGCTAGTCGCCAACATGACATACGACTGGCAAACCTCTTGTCATACGTTTTGCCACCTTTATCATCAATTTGCAACCCGCGTCCACCAGACCGGTTGCTTTCCCCAGTTTGCAGGGAATCTAACCGAGTAAACTACGTGTGCGTACGTGGTTTACCCCCATGCCTATGGGGGAATGCCCCCATTATAGCACCGGAATTCACTATTCCAAGTGACATTTGACGTGACAAGATGTGACATATATCATGTTTATGCGTAGTTTATGGGGGTGTTCCCCCATTTGAACTAGGCAGATTGGCCGGGATGTCAACCGTCACAATAGCATTTTGACACAGGTTTGCCGATGTGGTATAGTCAATGTGATTTCCGCAACTTGCGGCAAGTGATGGGTCACATTAGCAGGAGGCTTATGCGCGCCAAGTTTTGGATCGGTGGAATTGTGGTGGCAGCCGCGGTAGTCTATTTGATTGTGTCAAGTATTTCCAGCTCGGCCCAGTATTACCTCACAGTCAAAGAGGTACGCGACAAGGGGCAGGCCATGACGGGCCGCAGCTTGCGCGTATCCGGCTTTGTGATGGGCGACACGATTGCCTACAACCCGCAGGCTTCCAGACTGTCCTTCAATATCGTGGACACTCACGAAGAGCTGAACTCAACGGTCAAGGTGGACTCGCTCAAGATTCTCTACACCGGCCCCAAGCCGGACCTGTTGCAGCACGAGGCCCAGGCGATTGCCGAGGGCAAGCTCAACTCTGATGGGACCTTTGTCGCCAGCAACTTGCTGCTCAAGTGTCCTACTCGTTACGAAGACCAACTCCCCACTCCGACACCGGCCAGCAAATAAGTGTAGAACCGTACGATGTGGAGCGTAAAACGCAAGGGTCAGCTCTTGGCGTTTTACGTTTTTGTTTGTGTGGAGGCTGTGAATGATAACCGACATTGGATTGATTTCGCTCTTGTTGGCTTTGGTGGCAAGCGTTTACGCCATCGCGGCGGCGATACACGGCGCGCGGAGCCATCGGGAAGATTGGGTCAAGAGCGCACGCAACGCAGTGCTGGTGATCACTCCATTGTTGACGCTGTCCGCACTGTTGATCATCTACTCTAATCTCACCAATAATTTCCGCCTCGAGTACACCGCGCATGTGACCAGTATTTCTACGCCCGCGATATTAAAGATCACGGCTTTATGGGGCGGACAAAATGGATCGCTGTTGTTCTGGTCGTGGTTGATGTCAATGTTCGTCGCGGGTGTGATGGCGCGCAAGTGGGACAAGAACCGCGACCTGATGGCTTACGTCATCGCCGTCGCCGAAATCACGCAAGCGTTCTTTATCGCGTTGGTCGTGTTGTTTGCGAATCCCTTTGCCAAGTTGTGGCAAACGCCAACGGGCGACATTGTCGGCGCCGTCTTGGGCGCCAGCGGCTTGTTCAGCACTTTGAGCAGCATCGGCTTTTCGGGTATCGCACAGACTTTGTTCGCGCCGCTTGGCTCACTGCCGTATACGCCTCTGGATGGACAAGGACTTGCTCCACTCTTGCGTCATCCTGGCATGATCGCGCACCCGCCCTTCCTGTACCTCGGATTTGTCGGATTCACGATCCCGTATTCGTTTGCAATGGCGGCGCTCATCACCGGCAAGACGAATGATGCCTGGATTCGCACCACGCGCCGCTGGACATTGATGGCCTGGTTGTTTCTCGGCATCGGTCTTTTGCTGGGAATGCGTTGGGCGTATGACGTGTTGGGCTGGGGCGGCTATTGGGGCTGGGACGCGGTCGAAAATGCCGCGCTCATGCCGTGGATTTCCGGCACGGCGTTTTTGCATTCGGTGATGATCCAGGAAAAGCGCGGGATGTTCAAGACGTGGAACATGTTCCTCATCATTCTCACCTTCGCGCAGGTTATCCTCGGCACGTTCATCACCCGCACGGGTGTCATCTCGTCGGTGCACTCGTTCGCCCGCTCGTCCATCGGCGTGCCGTTCCTCGCCTTCACGGGCGTGATGCTGGTCGGCTCGATCGGTTTGCTGCTGGCTCGGCTGGACGATCTCAAGAGCGAGAACAAGCTCGATAGTCTGCTTTCGCGCGAGGCGGCCTTTATCGCGCAGAATGCCTTGTTCCTCATCGTCAATCTGGCGGTTGCCATCGGCACGTACTTTCCGATTTTCTCCGAGTTGTTCACCGACAACAAGATCACGGTGGGCGCGCCGTACTATCAGAGCGTGGTGGGTCCATTGCTCGTTCCGCTTGTGCTGCTGATGGGGATTGCGCCGCTCATTTCGTGGCGAGCGGCTTCGCCTCAGGCGCTGGGCAAGAGCGCGCTTTACCTCCCCGGCCCGGCCACGCTGGTGGCCGTGGTCATCATCTATGTGCTGGGCATTCACAACTGGGCGGCTTTGTTGGGCTTTGCGCTGGTGATCTATGCGGGCGTGATCATCGTGGCAGAGTACGCGCGCGGCGTGCGCGCGCGGCACAAGTCCACGGGTGAAAGCTGGCCGGTTGCGCTGTGGAATCTCATCGGGCGCAATCGGCGGCGCTATGGAGGTTACCTGGTGCATGCCGGCATCGTACTGATGGGTGTGGGCATCCTTGGGACGCATCTGTATCAGCAAGAGACGCAACAGGCGCTGTCCGTCGGCCGGTCGCTGTCCATCGGCGGGTACCAGATCACGTTTCGGCAGTTAGAGTTGGTGCCTTCGGGCCAGGCGGACAAGATCATTGTCTCGGCGCGCGTGGAGGTTTCGCAGAATGGCAAGCTCCTGACGACGATGCGTCCCTACCAGGAGCAATACACAAACGGAGAGCGGATGACGCCGCCCGCGCTGCTCAGCTCGATGAAAGAAGACCTGTACGTTCTGTTGGGCGGTTGGGAAAGTGACGGTTCGCTGGCGACGTTCAAGGTGTTCATCAATCCGTTGGTCAACTGGCTGTGGCTGGGTGGGCTGGTGTTTATCCTGGGCACGCTGGTAGCCGCATGGCCGGATGCCGCCGAAGAGCGCAAAGCGTTGAGTGTGGAGCGCAGAGCGTTAAAAGCCGCACAGGCATAACGAGGTAGCAAGATGCAAGAGGCAAGAGGCAGGATGCAAGTCGCAGAGCCCAGGTCACACGAGAAGCGCGCATCACGTAGCACGCAGCACATGGCACGCATCACGCAAAACAGTGTGGGGGTTCGTTTTGCTGGCAGCCGTGTTGACGAGTTTGCTCGTCGCCGGCATCGCCGCCGCGCAGGGCCGGCAGGTGACGGATGACCAGGTGAACGCGGTCGCCAAAAAGCTCAACTGCCCGGTGTGCGAGAACGTGCCGCTGGACGTGTGCGAGACGCAGGCGTGCTCGCAGTGGCGTGACCTGATCCGGCAAAAACTCTCGACCGGTGAAACGCCGCAGCAGATCATCAATTACTTTCAGGCCACCTATGGCGACCGCGTGCTGCAAGAGCCTCCGCGCGGAGGCTTTACCGGGCTGGTGTGGATTTTGCCCATCGTGGGGCTGATCGCGGGCGTGGCGATTCTGGTCGTCGTCTTGCGGCGCATGACGGCTCAACCTTCCAGGGTGAAAGTAGAAACGCCGGCCGTGCCCGATTCGGCGGATGAATACCGCCAGCGATTGGAACGCGAGCTTGAGGAAATGCGATGAGTGGAACAGCCGTGATTACATCTAGAAAGACAGTCAGCTCGATCTGGCGCGCCGTTGCGTTGTTGGGCGTCGTCGGCCTGGTGATTGTGCTGGCACTCCAACTGCGCGCGCGGAATGCCTCGCAGCCCAAGTCCGGCATCGCGCCCGATTTTACGCTCAAGGTGTATCCTGGCTACGATGGCGGTTCGGGCCAGCCGGAGGTCAAGTTGTCTGTCTTGCGCGGCAAGGTGGTGTTTATCAACTTTTGGGCCAGTTGGTGCGTGCCGTGTGCTGAAGAACAGCCCGCACTGGAAAAGGTCTGGCGGCAATATCGCGACAAGGGCGTTGTGTTCCTGGGTATTGACTATGTGGACACCGAACCGGCAGCACTCGACTATCTCAAAAAGTTTGGCGTAACGTACCTGAATGGCCCTGACTTGGGCACCAAGATTTCGCCCAAGTATCACATCCAGGGCGTGCCGGAATCTTTTTTGGTGGATCGCCAGGGCAACATTGTATTGTTCAAGATCGCGCCGATGAGCGAAGCCGAACTGGTGGCCGAACTGGACAAGGCGCTGGCAAAGTAGAGGCTCTATGGAAATCGTCGTAGCATTGATTGGTTTGACGATGGTGGTGATTGTGGCGGTCTATGTCGCCGCGCCGTTCACTGCCAGGTCGCGCGTGATCGCCGTGTCGGAAGAATCTTTGCGAGAGAAACTGCAGGCTGAACGCAATACGGTGCTCACTGCGCTGCGTGACCTGGACTTTGATTTTCAGACCGGCAAGCTGCGTGAAGTGGATTATCGTGCGACGCGGGAAAAGTACGCGGCGCGCGGTGTCGAGATTCTGAAAGAGTTGGATGCGCTGGGCGATGACCGCAAAACGCCAGCGGCGGTCGCAGATGAAATCGAAGCGGCCGTGCAGGCAAGGCGCAAGGCCAAGACTGCGCCGTCCGCGCCGAAAGAAGACGACATCGAAGTCGCTGTTCGCGCTCGTCGTCAATCGGCCAGCGGTGCGCCGCAATCCGCGTTCCGTAATCCACAATGTCCCAAGTGTGGTCGGCCCATTGACCCATCTGACCGATTCTGCGCCAGGTGCGGCGCAGCGTTGACCGTGGAGGCAACTCGTTGAAAAATCTGCGTTTGACCCTGGTTGTATTCGCTCTTGTGGCGCTCTTTGTTCTCTCGTCCTGCAACACCGCCGGCGAGTTGCCTCAAGGCCCCGTCACGCCGATCGTTCCGCCGCCGGGCGCGGCCGCGACGCGGGCAGCACAACCGACCTCTGCCGCTGCACAGCCCGTGGGCACGCTGCCGCCTGTGGATATCCCGACAGCCGGCGCACCTGTGCCGGTGGCACTCCCTCAACGGCAGCCTGCCGCGCAAAGAGGGCAGGGCGTATATGAAGCGCGTTGCCTGGCCTGCCACGGCGCAGCGGGCAAGGGCGATGGCCCTCAGAGCCAGCAGATCGTCGCAAACATGGGAGGCAAGTTTCCAGACCTGGCCGATGTGGCTTTTGTGCGCACGGTCAAACCGACCGATTGGTTCAATGTGATTTCGAACGGCCGGCTCCAAAGGGGAATGCCGCCTTTCACCAGTCTCACGGCGGAGGATCGTTGGGATGTGGTGGCGTATCTCTACACGCTGTCCATTCCGCAAGATCAACTGGACCGGGGCAAAGCCGTTTACACGGACAAATGTGCCTCATGCCACGGCGCGACGGGCAAGTCCGACAACACGGCCACGCCGGATATCTCGGATGCGAGCAAGATGGTAAGCAAATCGCAGTCTGATCTCGATGCCGTCGATGCCGTACATCGCGCCATCGCGAATGGTAAGGGTGCGATGCCGGGCTTGGCCGGTGTGAGTCAGGCCGATCGGCAGGCTGCCGCCGATTACGTTCGTTCGCTTTCGATGGACTTGGTCAAGATCGCCGCGCCCAAAGGCGAAGCGACTATCATGGGTTCGTTTGTGAATGGCACGCCGGGCGGCAAGCCGCCAGGCAATTTGCCGGTGACGTTGTACGCGCTTTCGCCCGATGGCTCAAGCCTCATGTTCACGCGTACGCTTGCCGCAGACGCAAAGGGCCAGTTTGTGTTCGACAAGCTCGACGCCTCGACGCCGATCATGTATGGCCTCCAGGCTGAATACCTGAAGGCGATCTATACGAGTGAGGCGCTGTCGTTTGCTCACGGCGGCCTGACGCTGACGGCGCCGATCACGGTTTACGAGACGACGGCGGATGCCGCCACTATCAGCATCGCACAGATGCACATGTTCTTTGATTTTGTGTCGCCGGGCAGCACGACCGTTGGAGTGGTGTACGTCGTGTCCAACACAGGCGACCGCGCCTACATCGGCTCGGATGGGCTTTCAGCGCGCTTCCAACTGCCTGCCGGCGCGACAGGCCTCCGCTTTATGGATGGCGAACTAGGTGGACGCTACAAGTCGCTGGATAACGGCTTTGCGGACACGGAAGCGGTTGCGCCCGGCGCCGGCACGACGCAGGTTCTCGTTTCGTATGATTTGCCTTACGATGCCAAAAAGCTTGACCTGCAAGTGCCCATGGCGTATCCGGTGAAAAGTATCAACGTCTTGGTGCCCGAAGGTGGCGCCAAGCTGACCAGCCCGCAGTTGACCGAGTCAGGCACGCGCCCCACACAGGGCGGCAACATGGTCAATTTTGTCGGCAGCGACCTGGCTGCCGGAGCGAGCCTTGCGCTTCAACTCAGTGGCGCGCCGAGCGCTTCTGCGTCTGGCACGACGGCCCCTACCAGCCAGACAGCTTCGCCTATTCTCATCGTTGCCGCGGCTTTGTTGCTGGTGGCTGTGGCGATTGTCGCCTTTGTCTGGTTGAGGCAACGTCGGCAAGCGGAAGGGGTCGAAGAAGAAGTACAAGATGTGGAAGCAGAACAAGATGAATTGCTGGACGCCATTGCCCAATTGGATGATGACTTTGAAGCGGGCCGCATCCAGGACAAGGAATACCGCCAGCAGCGTGCCACACTCAAGGCGGAACTGCAAGAGTTGATGACCGAATGACGCAAGACGACGGACGAGTATAGGCCCCTTGTCCCTGGTCATTCGTCTGATGGATACCGGCTGGTGATAAAAGTCAATAGTCTCGTCAAATCCTTTGGACCGACCACGGCGCTGCGCGGTGTGAACCTGTCCGTGCCGGAGGGGCAGTTCGTCACGCTCGTCGGTCCGAACGGCGCGGGCAAGACGACGTTGTTGCGCATCCTGGCGACGCTCTCGCGCCCGACATTGGGTCACGTCAAGATCGCCGGGCACGAGCTGCCCAAGGGCGCGGCGGATGCGCGCCGGAGCATCGGCCTGGTCAGCCATCAGACGCTGCTGTATGGCGACCTTTCCGCCGAAGAGAACTTGCGCTTTTATGGACGCATGTATGACGTGGCCGGCCTCGACGCTCGCATCACGGAGGTGCTGGAGATGGTCGGGCTGGCGCAGCGCCGCCGCGACCCGGTGCGGACTTTATCGCGCGGAATGCAGCAACGGCTCGCCATCGCACGGGCTGTGCTCCATCGTCCGTCACTGATGCTGCTCGACGAGCCGTATACGGGTCTCGACCAGGATGCCGCCGCACGGCTGGAAGCGGTCATGTCCAGCGTCGGCACCGAAGGGCGCACCGTCGTCATGACGACGCACGACCTGGAGCGTGGCCTGGCCGTGGCCGACCGCGTGGTGATTCTGGCCAAGGGCCGGGTGGTGTTTGAGGCCAATCGAAGCGAGTTGAACACCGCGGCGTTTCTGCAAGCGTATCGTCAGCACACTCTATGACGTATCTGAGACAAGTCGCCGCCATCATTGCCAAAGACATCGCGGCTGAACTCCGCACGCGCGAGATGCTCAGCTCGATGGGCGTGTTCAGCATTCTGGTCATCATCGTTTTCAACTTTGCGTTGGAGCTGACGGAGCGCAACATTATCGAGACAGCCACGCCGGGCGCGCTATGGGTGACGATCGTCTTTGCCGGAATGCTGGGTCTGAATCGCTCGCTGTCGGTCGAGTTGGACAAGGGCTGCCTGGATGGTTTACTATTGACGCCGGTGGATCGCAGCGCCATCTTTTTCGGCAAGGCGTTGGGCAATGCGTTGTTCATGCTCATCGTCGAAGTGATCGTCCTGCCACTGTTTGTAGTGTTTTTCAATGTGCCGCTCGTTCAGCCTTGGGTGATCCTCGTCGTCGTGCTGGGGACGCTCGGTTTTGCGGGTGTGGGCACGCTGCTCAGCTCGATGGCGGTCAACACGCGCGCTCGGGAGGTGATGCTGCCCATTTTGCTGTTCCCGGTGGCGATGCCGGAACTGATTGCCGCCGTCAAGGCCACGTCCGGCGCGATGATGGGCCTGCCGGTGTCCGAGTGGCAGCAGTGGCTCAATTTGCTGATCGTGTTTGACGTGATTCTCGTGGCAGTGTCGTTCATGGTGTTTGAGTACGTCGTGGAGGAGTGACGTCGAAGGAAGGAGGAGCATGAAACAGGCAAAGGATACAACCGGAACCGTACTGGCCGTTGCCAGCGCCGTGCTGGTGGTCACGTCGCTCGTGTTGGTGTTCCTGTGGGCGCCGACCGAACTGACGATGAAAGAAGTCCAGCGCATTTTCTACTTCCACGTGGCGGTGGACTGGGTGGGCTTTTTGGCGTTCTTTGTCACGCTGGTCGCTTCGGTGATGTACCTGCGGACGAATGACCGCAAGTGGGACATTGTGGGCATGTCGTCCGTGGAATTGGGTGCGCTGTTCCTGACGATGGGCGCGATGACAGGCAGCCTATGGGCGCGGCCCGTGTGGAACACCTGGTGGACGTGGGATGCGCGGCTGACGACGGTGGCGATCACCTGGTTGGTGTACCTGGCCTATCTCATGTTGCGCGGCGCGATGGACGACCCGCAGCGGCGCGCGCGTTTTTCGGCCGTGTATGGCATCGTCAGCTTTGTCACCGTCCCACTGACGTTTGCCTCAGTCTTTTTCCTGCGGACGATTCACCCGGCGCTGTTAGCCGCCAGCAGCGCGGCACAGGGCAAGATGCAGTTCGAGACCGGGCTTGGCTCGGCCAAGATGGGCATGACGCTCACGTTTTGCGTCATCGCGTTCACCGTCGTCTATATCACGTTGCTGCGCCAGCGCATCCGACTGGAACACACGGCGGATCGTGTCGCGCGGTTGCAGCAAGAACTTGTCGCATAGACCGTAGAGTGTGCCGCGGGCGATGTGACCTGCGACCTGCGACCTGTGACTTGTCAGGAGGAATCTATGTCAGACTTGATGGGCTTTAAGAACGCCATCTTTTTGGTGGTCGCTTACGGCGTGTTCTGGATAGGCACGTTCCTTTACATTCTCACCATGAGCCAGCGCCAGCGCAACCTGGAGAAGGACTTGGAGGCGCTCGAGTCGCTGGTCAAGAAGGATAACGAGAGATGACGGTCTCGGGTCAAGCGCGAACGCCGGCAACGGCCCGCTTTGCCACTTTCACTCACGCCGTCGCGTTCGTGCTGGGCTTTTCGGCGGTGTTTGTCGCACTGGGTGCGGCGGTGACGGCGGTCGGTCAACTGTTGTACGACTTGCGCAGTTGGCTTGCCCTCCTCGGCGGCGTCGTCGTTGTGATCTTTGGATTGGCGACGGCGGGCGTGCTCAACCTCCCGTTCCTGGAATATGACACGCGCTATCAAGGTACGAGCGGACGCGACCTGGGCTATGTCTCATCGTTCTTGATGGGCGTGTTCTTTTCCGCCGGATGGACGCCTTGCGTTGGCCCGACGCTCGGCGCGATCTTGACGCTAGGGCTGAACGAGCAGACGGTGGGGCGGGGAGTGTTCCTGCTCGTTGGCTATTCGCTTGGCCTGGGCATCCCCTTTCTACTGACAGGTCTGGCAGTGGATCGCGCGACGGCGCTCCTGCGCCGGATGCGCCGCTACATGCCCATGGTCAAAACGATCACAGCGGTGCTGCTGATCATCGTCGGCCTGTTGCTCCTCGTGGATGCGCTGCCCCGCGTCGTGCCGCAAGTGGGCGAATGGTTCGGCGCAAACTGGACACTGACGATTCCGTCATGGGCGCCTTCGCTGCAGGCCTTTAGCCGGTGGGCGCTTAGTCGAGGCTTGTTCCTGGATGTGTCCACGGGCGGCGCGTCCATCACGCCGACGTTTTTCGTCGCGTTCCTGGCGGGATTGCTGTCGTTCCTCTCGCCGTGCGTCCTGCCGCTCGTCCCGGCGTACATAGGCTATCTTGGCGGCCGCGCGGTCAACCAGGTTGCGTCTCTGTGAGGCACATTGTACTTTACACCAGGCCGGGCTGTCATCTGTGCCAAGAGGCGGAGAGCTGGCTCTTGGAAGTGGGTGTGTCGTGGCAATCGGCTGACATCACGGCTGATGCGGCGCTGTTCGAGCAGTATCGCTATCGCATCCCGGTCATAGAGGTGGATGGGCACGAGGTGTTGTGCGCGCCCATCACGCGCGCCGATGTGAGGCGCGCGTTGGGAGAGCAACTTGCCGCCTATTAACGGATCGAGCCGCGTGACTGCGGCGGCGGATCGTCTTTCGGTGTGGCTGTCCAGGCACTGGTTGGCGGTTATCAATGCCGCACTGGCGGTGTATATCGGCCTGCCGTTCCTGGCTCCGGTGCTGGAAAAGGCGGGCCATCCCTTTGCGGCGCAAATCATTTACTCAACGTATCGCGCCTTGTGCCACGAGCTGCCGCAGCGGTCATACTTTTTGTTCGGGGACAAAGCGGTCTACTCGCTCCCGGAGCTGGTAGAACGAGTGGGCCAGGACAACTTGCCGCTCTATCCCTGGCCCAGCCCGTTCAACGGCAACGAGCAGGTTGGCTACAAAGTGGCGCTATGCCAGCGTGACCTGGCGATCTATGGCACATTGCTGCTGAGCGGTCTGGCGTTCGGATGGGTTCGCTCACGGGCCAGGCCTATTTCGTTTTGGATCTATATCCTTATCGGCATCCTGCCGATGGCGCTGGACGGCGGTAGCCAGCTGGTCAGTTATATCGTGCCGGGCCTGTTCCCCGGCGGCGTGCCGCGTGAAAGCACCTGGGTGCTTCGCACCATCACGGGCGGGGCGTTCGGCTGGGCCTCGGCGTGGCTGGTGTTCCCGCACCTTCAGGTCGCTTTTGCGGAGATTGGCGAAAAGTCCAGCGAGCGGCTGGTCCCGCCCGGGCCCGCCGAGGGGCGCCTGCGCCATCCGGCGCAAAAGTAACCGTGATGTTCTTGTTGGTCAAGCCGCTCCGGGTGGGCGGCTTGTTGTCTGTGAAGAGATTTGCGTTGTGTCCAAGCTTGGGGCATAATGTAGTCGTCAGCGATCCAAAGGAGAATTTATGAAACGCCGCTATCCCACGGTCAAGCTTGAACGTGAGGCGGGCCGGCTGGTGATTGACTGGCCTGACGGACACCACGGCGAGTATGCGCTGGGTGACGTGCGCGCGGCCTGCCCGTGCGCCGATTGCAATGCTTACCGCGCCAAGCCTGACCCGCTCAAGGTGACGACCATGCCGAGCATCGAAGTGCGCGACATGAATTATGTCGGCAATTATGCTATCCAGTTTGTTTGGGAAGACGGCCATAGTTTTGGGCTTTACCCCTGGGACCTGCTCCGCAAGATGTGTCGTTGTTCGATCTGCCGTGGCGGAACTGAAAGCGAGTAGCACGCGCCAGTTTGCATTCATCCTACACCCCTTAGGAGGTTGCGATGGCCGGTGAGCCTTTGGCCAATATTCTGGTCGTGGACGATTCGGAAGCGGTCTGCAAGGCGCTGCGTGATGTGCTGACCACGTCCGGTTATGCGGTGCGCACCGCGCCCAGCGGCGAGCGGGCGATGCAGATCATGGAAACCGCCCTGATGGACCTTGTCATTACTGATCTCAAGATGAGTGGCATGAGTGGCATTCAGCTTCTCAAAAAGGTCAAAGAGAAAAATCCCTTGTTGCCCGTAATCATGCTCACCGGCTTTGGCGACATGGACAGCGTCATCGAGGCCATGCGGGCCGGCGTGGCCGATTACCTCAAAAAGCCATTCTCCATCAACCAGGTGCTGCAAGTGACCGAGCGCGAGCTCAAGCGGTCGAGACAGATTCAGGCCGTGACCGTCGCTGCTGCGTCGCCGCTCTCTGCGACCTCGGCCCCGGCCGGCTCAGCTCCATCCCTCAGCTTTTCCCCCAAAGACCTGGAGCGCATGGACGGGGTGCTGTCCGAACTGCGCGCGCAGACCACAGCTGAATCGGTGCTGCTCATCGAAGAGACCGGCTGCGTGATCTCGTCTAAGGGAATGTTGAACGGCAGCAACCTGCCGTCGCTGTGCGCGCTGGTGTTGAATTGCCGCTCGACGACGGCGCAGGTCGCTTCGCTCTTGGGCGAAGAGAAATCATTCCCGCTTCACTACCTGGAAGGTCAGCGCGTGGCCGTTTACGCAGCCGAAATCAGTCCGACGATGATCCTGGTTGCCGTCGTGCCCAAGTCGGTCAAGCAAGGCGCAGTGTGGATGTATGCCAAGAAAACCGTGGCCGAGATTGAAAAGATCGGCGCCCGAGCCGTTCAGCGGGTTGCGCCCGTGGCGCCCGTGGAACCGGTTGTCTTGACCCACGTGGCTCAGCCGACTCTGCCTCAGCCTCGGCCCGAGCTGGCTTCCGTTCAGCCTGAGCCGGCGGTAACCCGGCCAGAACCCGCTGCCGATTTTGACATGTTGTTCAGCGAGGAAATGTTGGCCGCCGGCACCGGTCTGGCTGATTCCGTTCAGACCCTCACGTGGGAGGAGGCGATGGCGCGCGGTCTGTTGGGCGACATGAACGTGGGCGCCTGATCCGTTGACGAGTGAGGCCCGAGTGCAGCGAATCTGTGTTGATGGTTTGACATTCTATCAGTTTGAGCATTTAGCGGCGCGGACCGATGTGACACATGGAATCTTTACGCGTCAGGGCGGTGTGAGCGTTGCGCCGTGGGCGTCGCTCAACCTCAGCCGCTCGACGGGCGACAGCCTTGAAGCGGTGACGGAGAACAATCGTCGTTTGTTGAATGCGCTGAGCCTGGTGCAAGGCCAGACGGTGAGCGCGTGGTTGAGTCACGGCTGTCATGTCGCCCTCGTTGGGCCGCAGCATTCCGGAGCAGCTCTGCAAGAGACGGATGCGCTGGTGTCGGCCACGCCCGGGCTGGCTCTTTCGATGCGCTTTGCCGATTGCGTGCCGGTGCTCTTTCACGATGCCCGGCGCGGTGTGATGGCGATTGCTCACGCGGGCTGGCCGGGCATTGTGGTGGGCATCCTTGGCGCGACGGTGCGCGCGATGCGCGACGGGTTCGGCAGCCGTCCGACGGATGTGTGGGCGGGCATCGGCCCGGCCATTCGCGCCGAGTGTTACCAGTTTGGGCCTGACCTGGCGCAGCGCGTCGCCGGCGCCTGTCCGACAGGCGCTTCTATTCTTGTCCCGCAGCTCGATGGCGCACTTTACCTTGACCTCATCGCCGCAGTCAAGTCACAACTGAACGCGGCCGGCATCCAGGAGATAGAAGACAGCGGCATCTGCACGGCCTGCTACACCGACGAGTGGTTCTCTCATCGCGTGGAAAAGAAGACGGGACGATTTGGAGTTATTTTGGGATTGCGTTAATTCGCTCCCTGGAATCCAACAGCGCTGACAGTCTGCCAGTATAGAAATGAGGGCATGATGAAAGAACAGCTACTGATCCGTAGCTTCGGTCCAGTTCATGAGGCAAGCATCGAGTTGAGTGACCTGACAGTTTTTGTTGGGCCACAAGCGACTGGCAAATCTCTGGCAGCCCAAGCCCTCTATTTCTTGCGTGGCATAGAAGACCTCCTTGTAAGTGTGCCAACAAGCGTCGAGACGCCGGCCGCAATTGCTTTATCGGCCTTGGAATGGTGGTTAGGCAATGCGCCTTCCGTGTATGCTGACCCAGGTACCGTGTTGTGTTGGAGTTCTGCCAAACTATTCAAAGGATCCAAGCAGGAGATTCGATGGACCCAAGAGGGTGTCAGGCTGAGCGGAGCATTGAAGAAGCGGATAACTACGTCACAACGGAAGGAACGTGGCGATTCTCCAAAGACACAGGTGTACATACCGGCGGGACGCACTCTTTACTCTTTTCTTACACCCTCTTCTGCTCTTCGCTTTGTTTCTCGCGCTCGTCCTGAACAGCAATGGCCTGGCTACATTATTACGTTTTATGAGACTTTAGGGAAGGCATTGGAAAGGCTCGCGCGGGAGGGAATTCAAGTCAACCAATTTTCTGACGTTGATTCTCTGTTACGTCTGAAGCAGCAGATCCAATCTATCTTCAAGGGGCGAATTCAATATGGCCCTGACACGATCGTGCTTGAAACAGAGAAGGCGCATTTGCGTCCGGTCAATATTGCCGCCGGGCAAATGGAAATATGGCCCTTTTGGGCAGTCGTAGAAGCGGGTCTCCAGTCAGGAACACTTGTTGCGTTGGATGTCTATTTTGAAGAACCCGAAGCCCATTTGCATCCGGGCGCTCAACGCAGTGTGATGGAGATGGTAGCCTTTTTGGTTCGGCGTGGTGTCCGGGTTCTTCTCACAACTCACAGTCCATACATTCTCTATGCCATCAATAATTTTCTAATGGCTCAAAAGGTATTGGACGAGGGTCTTGCTTTGCCAGCCGAGGTTCCACTCGAAACTGCCTTGCGCCCTGATCAGGTGGCGGCCTACCGGTTTGATGCGAGTGGCAAAGTGCACAACATCATGGACTCTGAAGTGGGCCTCATTGACGAGGATGAGTTGGATCAGGCAGCCGATGATCTCGGCGCAACCTTTACGCAGTTGCAGGAGCGGCTGGAGGGCATAGCATGAGCGCTCCAGCATGGCTGACCACCTTGGGAATCCCTGAAGGCTGCATTGCCCGAAAATCCTCGGCGGAAGAACATACCCGCCGGTTTTCGATTCGCTCCCAACCCGGCGATATTGTCTGGCGAGTCAAAGTAGACGAGGGTTGGTTGCAAAGCGGTGGCGACAAGAGAGTGGATTATCTTTTCTGGGGCCAGAGCGCATCCGGGCGCAAGGTTATTCTTTTGGTGGAATTGAAGGGAGAGAATTTCGGCAAGGCGCTCCTGCAAATCGAGAGTACGCTTGACCGACTATGCAAAAGAGCTGATGGTAACGGCATCCATATTGGCCCACACCTTCATTCTCCCGGCCATGCTCTTCTGGCTGAGGGTGGAGTGCGGGCCTATGTTGTGTTGAGCAAAGGCAAGGGCGTGCCGCTGCGCTTGAAAGAACGGGAACGACTTAGGAAACGCTACGGAGTTTTTGTGCGCACTGGTGAACGCCATCTGGATGTCAAAGGCATAGATGCCGTTTTCTAGAAAAGTATTGGAGTCTATGGCACTGGCCGAAAACATCGAGCAAGTGAAAGTACGCATCGCAGCAGCCTGCGCGCGAGTCGGGCGTGGCCCATCCCAGGTGACGCTCGTCGCCGTGTCCAAGACCTTTTCCGCCGAGACTGTCCTCGAAGCGTATCGTCTGGGCTTGTGCGATTTCGGCGAGAACCGCGTCGAAGAAGCCGAAGGAAAAATCACAAATATCAAATCTCAAATTTCAAATCTGGAGGTCGGGAAGCCGGCAGATTCGCAACCCGAAATCAAATGGCATCTGGTGGGGCATCTGCAGAGCCGAAAGGCGCGCGAGGCGGTTGACCTGTTCGACGTGATCCACTCGGTGGACAGCGTCAAGCTGGCGGACAAGCTCAGCCGGTTGTGCGTGGAGGCTGGGCGCGTGATGCCGATTCTGCTCGAATGTAACGTGTCCGGCGAGGCGAGCAAGTACGGCTTCCCTCTGTCAACAGCGGCCGAGCGCGAACATTGGCGGGCAGACGTGGAAGCGATTTTGAAACTGTCAGGGGTGCGCATCGAGGGACTGATGACGGTCGTGCCCGTTGTGGCCGATCCCAACGGGGCGCGGCCCTTTTTTTACGTGCTGCGGCAGCTGCGTGATGATCTGGCGGCGCGTTTCCCGCAAACGGACTGGCGTCATCTTTCGATGGGAATGACAGATGATTTTGAGATTGCCATCGAGGAGGGCGCGACACTCGTCCGCATCGGGCGCGCCATCTTTGGCGAGTGGCGGCAAGAGTGAGGTGATTTCATGGCCGGGTTTTTCGTGCAATTCATCAACCTGTTCGTTTCCTTCTATTCGTTGATCATCATCGCACGCGTGTTCTTGCCGCTCGTCGGCGCTGACCCCCTGAACCCCATCATACGTTTTATCTTTGATGTCACCGAGCCGGTGCTGGCTCCCCTCCGGCGATACACCGTTGTGGGCATGTGGGATCTTTCGCCCGTGGTGGCGCTCGTCCTCTTGACCGTCGTTCAGCAGGTGGTGGTCTCTCTCGTGCTGGGATTGTTACATTGACATGGCAGATGGTCCACCGATCAAGCCTGTGCCGGGTGGCGTGACCTTGGTCGTGCGGGTGACGCCGCGCTCGCGCAAAAACGAAATCGTCGGCGCGGATGGCACAGCGCTCCGAGTCAAGCTCACTGCACCGCCAGTAGGAGGCGCGGCCAACGCTGCGCTGTGCGAGTTTCTCGCCAGGGTACTGGGTGTTCGCAAGAGTGCGGTGACGCTGGTCGCCGGGCAGAGCTCGCGCCATAAGGTGGTGCGCGTGGAAGGCGTCACGAAAGATCAAGTCCGCTCACTGTGGGCTGGCTCGCTCTGATCAGCCGAGTCACACCCAGGCTAGTGGTCTGTCAAGGATCATTTTACTAGTGCACACGGCCCGAAAAGCTAGTATTTACGCGGGTTTGCCAGCTTGGTCACAGGAAACAGCTCTGAAGAATACTGATCCGCGAAAACCCGCGTGATTGTTTGATGTCGCCATCAAATTAGTGCGAAGAATCTTGCGCGATATGCAACTTTTTTTCTGGCTCAGTAAAGACGGCCTTTTTAGCCGCAGGCCGCGAACCT
>CAYGWJ010000120.1:0-7066 GCA_964353405.1 uncultured Anaerolineae bacterium | reverse complement strand
TGAAGGGTCTCTACCTCGCAAGGCAGAGATTCTTCGGCCTTCGGCCTCAGAATGACACTATGGCGCGAGTTTCTCTACCCTGGCATATCGCCACCCGGCGATATGAATTCTCGCAATGACAGACTTGTGGGTAATCACCACTGCTTTTCTGCTGCGCCAACCGAAGAAGACAGGCCGCCCTCGGGAGCATGCGTATCGCGAAGACGTTTTTGCAGCTTGTGCTCACGGCCGCCGCGATCATTCTGCGGCGCAGCGGGGATTGGTTGGCCGACATTCCCCGCACCAAGACCTGCACGGCGCCATTTGTGTTGCTGGTGCGGGCGGCTGCTGGCTGACGCAGCGCACGAATTCGCCAGCGGTCTCAAACTTTGGCGCGCACCTCCGGTTCTCCCAAATAGCCATATAGCCATCTTGATTTTGGGTTCAACGCCGAATGGTGATAGAATTACGGCATGGCAATGTCCCTCATCCCATTCACGCTTGCCTGGCTCGTCGGCATTTGGCTTGCATCGCGCCTCGTGTTGCCGTCCGTCGCGCTCGGCTTGGCGGCGGGTGTGGCGCTTCTTGGTGCCATCCTCTGGCGACGCACAACTGGGCCGCGCTGGGTCTTTGTCCTCACATTCGCCGCGATGCTGGGCGCGCTCCGCTATAACTCAGTACAGCCTCACTTTGATCAGATCACACTCGCCACCTACAACGATCAGCCCAAGCCCGTCGTCGTTGAAGGCGTCATCGTTGCTGAGCCAGATACTCGAGATACGTACACCAACTTGCGCGTCGAGTCGGACAGTCTCATCATCACCGAACAACCGACGCGAACGGTGAAAGGCCTTGCGCTTGTTCAAGCACCGCTGTTCTCCGATTATCGCTACGGCGACCGGATTCGCGCCGAGGGCAGACTCCAAACGCCGACCAATAGTGAGGAGTTTGACTACCGCGAGTACCTCGCTCGCCAGGATGTTTATTCCATCATGGCGCTCCCGCGCCTGACGGTGCTCGTGCGCGATCAAGGCTTTGCGCCGCTGGCGTGGTTGTTTGCGTTCAAGGCGCGCGCCAAGAACGTCATCACGCAAATTCTGCCCGAACCCCAGGCCTCGCTTCTGACGGGCATCTTGCTTGGCGATGATGCTGGCATCCCCAAGAGTGTGCAGGAGGCGTTCCGCACGACGGGCACGTCGCATATCATCGCGATCAGCGGCTACAACGTGACGATCCTCATTGGGCTAATGAGCCTGGGCGCGGTGAGGCTGCTCGGCCGACGGCGCGCGTTCTATGTCCTGGTCGTCGGTTTGCTGATTTACATGATGCTCGTCGGCGCGTCGGCATCGGTTGTGCGTGCTGTTATCATGGGTATTGTTTTTCTGTTCGCCAACCAGATGGGACGACCAGGAATGGCGCTCAACACGCTTTTCCTCACCGCCTTGGGCATGACGGCTTTTGATCCGATGTGGCTGTGGGACGCGGGCTTTCAACTCTCCTTTGTGGCGACATTGGGATTGATCCTCTACGCCACGCCGCTGCAAAAGACGGTCGAGGCGTGGCTGGTGGCGGCGTCCAAAACCTTCCAGGTTTCAGAAGCCTGGAAGGTCTATAGCAAACCGGTGGTGGATGTGCTTTCGGATGCGCTGCTCGTCACGCTGGCGGCGCAGATTGCGACGCTACCACTCCTGGCGTACCTTTTCAAGCAGTTCTCATTCGTTTCGCTGCTGACCAACGCGCTGGTGCTTCCCGCGCAATCGGGTTTGATGGTAGCGGGTGGTCTGGCCTTGCTGGCTGGAATCGTGTGGATTCCGCTCGGCCAGGTTCTAGGCTGGGTGGCGTGGCTGTTCCTTGCCTGGACAACCGGCATCATCGAGTTGACGGCCAGGATTCCCGACGCTTCTTTGCGGCTGGAGAATGTGAGCATCGGGTGGATCGTCGGTTATTACGCGGTGCTGGCTGCCGCAACGTGGTGGCTCAACAAGCCGGCTGCTGAGCGCCCCCGCTTGCGCCAGATGATCGAGTGGATTGCGGCCCGGCTCACGCGGCGTCATGTCCTCATCTCAGCGGGCACGGCGCTTGTGTTGATCCTGGTCGCGCTCGTCCAATTGCCCGACGGCAAGTTGCATGTGTATTTTCTTGACGTGGGGCAAGGGGATGCGATCTTTGTAGTCACGCCGATGGGAAAGCAGATTCTTGTGGATGGGGGGCCGGCGCCGTCAGTCATCCTCGACCAGCTTGCGCGGCACATGCCGTTCTGGGATCGCAGTCTCGATCTCGTCATCGCCACGCAGCCTGACGTGGATCACCTGGCCGGGCTGGTGGCTGTGATGGAGCGCTACAAGGTCGGCGCAGTGCTCGCGGCGGACTGGCCTGACCGCGCCCGCGACCCGACCGTATCGCGCTGGTCACAGCTCATCGCCGAGCGGCGTCCGGTGCGCATCGCGCCGCAAGCCGGGCAAAAGCTCCTGGTCGAACCGGGCGTCGAGATGGCGGTGCTTCATCCCGACGCGGACGCCGCTGCGACGCTCAACGGCAACGATGCCAGCCTGGTCACACGTTTGACGCTGGGTGGTGTCTCGTTCCTGTTCACTGCAGATGTCCAGGCGGCTGGCGAAACCGCGCTGATTCGTTCCGGGCGACTGGAGCGCGCCACCGTCTTGAAGGCCGCGCATCATGGCAGCAAAACCTCAACTTCTCCCGAATTTCTCGCCTTGGCCGATCCGCTGATAGTCGTGATTCAGGTAGGGGCAGACAATACCTTTGGCCACCCCTCGCCAGAGGTGCTGGCACGGCTGGCTGATCGGCGCGTGTTTCGCACCGATCAATCCGGCGCGGTCGGGCTAGTCACCGATGGGACCCGGTTGTGGGTCCTGACCGAGCGGTGAGAATGAGTGACTGACCATTTTGATGATCAGGTAAAATGCGTTATACTTTGGGTCATTGGGATTTGCCGTGGTCTGCCCTACCGGTAGGGGCGAACCGACGTGCCGAAGGGCCCAGGGCAGACACGCTTTGTTTTAGGTAAGACGAGGGAGGGACACATGCAAGACCGGCCCATGAACGCAATTCAGAAATCCAAACGCCGTGGTTTTGTGATGACGGGCGGCGGCGCTAAAGGGTTATACGAGGCTGGCGTGATCCATGCCTTCCATATCACCGGCATGGAATTTGATGTCATCACCGGCTCTTCCATCGGCGCGTTCAATTCCATCTTTTATGCCGAGTACCTCCTCCACAAGCGTATGCTGCCTATGGACATTCGCCAGGATCCAGAGCGCGCTGTCGAAGCCATGGATAACCTGGTCAGGGCGTACCATCACGCCTGGCTGCAGATGCCGGACAAAAAGATCATTGACGACAGCGAGACCGGTCCGCTCGGTAAACTGAAGGACGATTTGCTGGATTTTGACGTCTCTTTACCCCAGCTCACACGTCTCGTGTGGTGGTGGACCAACCCGGAGCATGGCGTTATCCCGCCGCCAGAGGTGTGGCCGGCGCTGATCAGTCTGATCAGCCAACTGGCCGGTCGCCTGGGCGGCGCGGGCCAGCTTCTCCGCATTTTCAAGGATCATCGGCAGGGGCTCGTCAAAGAGGCATTGCGTACTTTCCTGCATCGCTTTGACATGGACAAGTCACTTGTGCCTCCCAGCGACGATCAAAAGCTCAAGACCGTCTTTACTGAACCGGTCACTCCGTTGCGCCCAGAACACCTTCAGGGCAAGGACATGACGGATGCCAGCTCATCCGGCGAGGCGCTGCGGTTGGTTGATCCAAACCGCACCCTGCGCGAATATGCGGAAATGGGGATTGATGTGCGTTTGACCCGCGCCAACTATCGCACCGGTCGTTTAGAGATCTCTTCCTATCTCTCTGAACGGGATTTCATGGCTTACCTGGAAAGACAGGCCTGGCGTTTGCAGGCGGGTGATCCGCAAACCTTGCCACTGGGCAGTTTCCGTCTGCAGTTGCCGGGGGACCCGATCGCGATCAACGCCGCATTGGCTTCCGGACGTTTTCCCGGTGTATTTTTGCCTTATCCCCTGACCGGGATTTATGCGTTGGATCGTCCTGAAAACAAGATGCTGCGTTTGCTCGTTTCCAACTGGCTGGATGATCCCGAGTTGGCCGCCATGCTGTCTGATGCTTACCAGGCCGTGCATCCTGATCAGGCGGACGATCCGACTGCCTGGCAACGCCTCTTGGAGAGTTGGCGGGCTTCATCTAGAATGCGCGAATTCTTTCCCGGCCAGACCGATATGTATGTGGATGGAGGCACGATTGACAACACGCCCAGCAACAGCGCCGTGGATGCGACGCGTGAATGGGCAGATCGCAACCACGTACCCAGGCGCGATCTTGAGCTGGATTTGTACATTGTCCTGCTCCATACCGAGCCAAAGGTATCCCCGGACGAGGTCCAAGAGCCCACTTTCTATCAAGTGGTCAAGCGCACCCTGGACATCCAAAGCGCAGCCAAATTGTCCAGCGACGCAGTCGTTGTGGATACCATCAACACGGTTGGCCAACGTGCAGAAGAGTTGGCCGAAACCGTGCAGATCTTGGTAGACGGTTGCCAGGAGTTGATCGCCAACCTGGATGATGCCCAAAAGCTTGCCCTCCAAGAGCGCCTGCGTCAAGTGGCGACGGAGCGTGAGATTCGAGGATACCAGGGCAAGACCGGCGAGGGCATTCTGGAACGGATGGAAGCCTGGGGCAAAGAGATGCTTGCCAGCCGTCTGCCGCTTCAGGTCAATGCGATCAAAGTTTATCCATCCAAGATGGCGCTTGATACTCTACAGTTCACTGAGCGGCTCGGCTTTCGGCAGGAAAGCGCCGTGGACATGATCACCATGGGGTGCTACAACACCTTGTGGACCTTGCGCCAACATCTGGAGAAGAAAGCGGAGGCTCTGGATGGTCAGGACATGAGGGTACTGGCCATGGCTCGCAAGTGGATGGGAGGCGGTGATTGGCCTCGGGGAGCGGATGAACAAGACCCGCTGGCGAGCTCGTGGCAATGTCAACGCACGGCTTGTGTCTTTTATGCTCAATACTGCTCCCATGGACAGCGCAAGACACACAGCTAGTACTGAGGGGGATGCGTAAAGATCATCGGCTATTTGGACACCGTTCGTTGATTTTTTGTGGTATCATAAGGCCGGTTTAACTAGGCTCATTGGGATTTGCCGTGGCGGGGATGCCGGAGTCCCCAACTTGTTGGGGGTGCAGCGCGGCAACCCCGAACAAGTTCGGGAGTCCGGACCGCCTATCACGGCAATTCCCAGAGAACCTTTAACGATCCGTAGAGTCTGCAATTTCATTGATCCAGGAGGACAATATGGCGCCAGTGCCCAAGGTTGGACAAGCCGCACCCGATTTCACCCTCAAGAGTCACGATGGACGGACGATTTCCCCGAGTGACTATCGCGGGAAGAAAAACGTCGTCATCGTGTTTTTCCCGCTCGCCTGGACCCCGGTCTGAACGGCCCAGATCCCTTCTTACCAGGCCGCACTCGACCGGTTCGAAGGGATGCATACCCAGGTTCTGGGTATCAGCGTAGACAGCACGGACTGCCTTCGGGCATGGGCGGACAGTCTGGGCGGCATCACGTATCCACTCTTGAGCGACTTTTGGCCGCATGGCAAGGTGGCCGAGTCTTTCGGCGTTCTGCGCCCCGTGGGTTCTTCCGAGCGCGCGATCTTTGTGATTGACAAGCAGGGCATCATCCGCTACGTGGATGTCCACGATGTCAAACAGCAGCCAGACAACGATCTGTTGTTCCGCGTCCTGGCCGAGCTAGAGCCGCAGGCCGCTGTAAAGGCCGCGGCCACGCAGCGCCCGCCCGAGCCGGAGCCGGCCGGCGATATCATCATGTACTGCACCGCGTGGTGTCCCGATTGCCGGCGCGCGCGCGCCTGGCTGAAGGAACACAACCTCCACTATGTCGAAGTGGACATTTCCCGCAACCGCGAGGCGGCTGCCAAGGTGCGCGGCTGGGCGAACGGCAACGAGACGACACCCACTTTCGACATCAAGGGTACCATCATCGTCAACTTTGACCAGACCAGGTTGAGCAAAGCGCTGGCGTTGGCCTGATCGCGAACGTCGAACTGCGAGTGACGAATGCCGGGTGCGGCATTCGTCACTCGTTATTCCAGAGAGGGCAGCATGGCCGATGCAGGCCTGCTCAAGATCAAGGCCGCTTCCATGGTCAGGGCGCTTTCGGATTGACCTCTCTCCAGACTGCATCGAGCGCCATCAACGCCGTCAGGTCTTGCATCGCGTGTCCGTATTGAAACGTGTCGGGTTGGGAATAGTCGCGTCCCAGGCCGATCGTCGGATGTACCCCATCACTCGCCAGTCCCCGGTTCGGCATCGTTTGCGCCACCATGTCGAAATCCCACAACGGAAGCTTGTATTCCGCCGCCACCTGCCGGATGCTGTTGTTGATGGTGTTGCCTGGGTCCTGGCGGTCGGCTTTGGTGCCCAGCAACGGGATCACACCTTTCGATAGCGCCAGTTCCACCATCTGACGCAGTTTACGCACAAAGATATCGGGCATGCCGACGTCGTTCGCTCCCAATCGAATCACCACTATACCCGGATTCGTAAGCCGCAATTCGCACTCGACCAGAGTCTCGCCCGGCGCGCAGGCCGGGTTGGTCTTGTGTGAATCGAGCACCGTCGTCGTATGAAAGCCGCGCCCGACGGCGACGCTCTCGCGCGCGAACGAACCGGAGAAATGATCGATTGCACCTTGCAGATAGGCATAGTCGCTCAGGTTATAGTGCCGCTGGTCGAACGCCATCAAGAAAAAGCCATTCTCGACGGTGCTGTCGCCCACTCGGGCAAAAGAGCGTGGGTTCCGGCCGAGCGTCTGGCCCTTGCTGTAGATCTCGTGGATGTTCTGTCTCACCCCCGGAGGCATCACGACAAACGCGTTCAGTGGGACGCCGTTCACGGTCACTTGACCCTGCGGCAGCGGCGGAGGCGTCGCCGCCAGGCCCGGCTTGACCGGCGTCTTGTTGACGGCGGGTTGAGGCTGAGCCAGTGATTCGGTGGGGATGATGAGCACCTGGCCCG
>CAYGWJ010000119.1:0-3090 GCA_964353405.1 uncultured Anaerolineae bacterium | reverse complement strand
GGGCAAGTGTTAACGCTAGGCGAGTTTCATCCCTCGGTGGGATTGCCGGCGGCGCAGGCTGCGCGAGTGCAACACGTCGAGGTGAGCGCGGCGCGCGTGGTGTGCGTGGAAAATCAAACGACCTTTTACGAGACGATTCGTCACGCACGAGATGACCTGGCGGCTGTTTGCCTGTGGGGAAATCCGTCTCCGGCTTGTCGTCACTTGCTGCGCTGCCTCGCCCAGTTCGTGCCAGAGAGTGTGCCGCTGTTTGTCTGGGCTGATCTGGACTATGGCGGGCTGAACATCCTGGCTCAACTGCGGCGGATCAGCCCGCGCTTTATGCCGTACCGCATGGATATTTCCACGCTCGACGCGCACGCGCAGTGGGGCAAGCCGCTCACGCGAGCCGACGAAAAGCACTTGCGGCGATTGATGCATCATCCAGTGCTGACGGATATGCAGCCGCTCATCGCGCACATGCTGGAGCGCGAGATCAAGTTGGAGCAAGAGGCGATTGGGTTTGCGCCCGATTAGACGCCATCCATTCGCGGATCGCCTTGAGCACCGCTTCGGCGTTCTCCTGATGCACGTTGTGCCCTGCACCTGGCACGACCACCAGTTGCGCACTGCGCTGACACTCGATCAGCGCGCGGCCACTCTCCACAGAGTTGATCCGGTCGGCCTCGCCCCACACCACGAGGGTTGGAACGCCCAGCCCGGACAACCTGGAGGCCAGGTCTCGTTGCTGGCCAGGCAGCCAGCGGGCCAGGTTGCGAAACGTCGAGAAAAATGCGCGGCGTTGCCCATCACTCCACACACGCTCATTCACCCGCTGAAATAGAAAATCGCGGTCGGCTTCTGGCAATTCGTCCAGCCGTCCATAATAGGGCGCAAGCGTCTGATACGCCGCCTGGGGATCACGGCGCAAGCGAGTATAGAGCCACTCGCCCAGCCCAGGGAGCAGGAAGAGCAGCGTTGCGAGGTCAATCTTTTGCGAGCGTGCCACCAAGGCGCCGTCAACGAGTATCAGTCGTTCTACGCGCTCGGGGTGATCCAGCGCGGTCGAGTGCGCGATTACCGCGCCGAGCGAATGGCCGATCAAGATGGCGCGCTGAACGGCCAGGGTGTCCAGCAGCTCGATTACAACATGCTGAAAGAACGGGATCGTATAAGATCGCTCCGGTTTGTCGCTGCGCCCAAAGCCAGGCAGGTCGAGAGCAACCACCCGGCGATCCGCAGACAGCGGCGTGATGACGTGCCGCCAGGTATCCGCTTCATCCCCCAGTCCGTGGATGAGCAGCATGGGTGTGGCGGTCCCGGCTCCGGCATCATAGGTATGGAGTGTCAGTCCATTTTTGACTAGACGCATGGTTCGGGCATATCGTTCCAGTTCAGGCCACGGTGACATCGGTCTTGAGTAGAGGTTCATCAGGCCACTCCTGTTGGCGAAAGTCAATCTTGCCCTACCCGAATATGGCTACAGCCTGTTCCATCTTGGCCGTGACGTCCACGCCAAAGGGGCAAGGCTCTTTGCACGCGCCGCATTGTGTGCAGTCGGATGCCTTGGCGCTCAGTGCGTCGTAGGCCGCCCGCACGTCGTCTGTCAAGCGTCGTTGAGCCGTCTCGACCAAACGAATGACCTGACCGATGTCAATGGCCGACGGGCAAGGCAGGCAGTGGTTGCAGTAGACACATTCCCCAGTCTCATACTGCTGCAGGTCCGAAAGGACGGAAGAAAAGTCCTTTTCCTCCTCAGTGGCCTGCCCATAGGCCAATACTTGCTCCAGTTGTTGCAGGTTGGCGCAGCCTGGCACGGCCGTCGAGACGCCCACCTGCGAGAGCACGTAGGACAGGCACTGCACCGGCGTGATCGAGGTTGGCTTGTTGAGTTTGAGCGCCTCTCCACCCATCTGATAGCGCGCCACGCGGATCGAGCGCTCCTCGTGCAGCAGCTTGCCGCCCGCAAAAGGCTTCATCGCCACCACGCCCACCTGGCGAGAGGCGCACACTTGAAGCAGATCCTTCTTGCCTGGCACCGCATTCGCTGCCATGTGAATGGGGAACATGAGCACGTCAATCTGCCCGCTCTCGATCGCCCGGTTCGCCACCTCAAGGCTATGCGTGCTGATGCCGATACAGCGCGCCTTGCCGTCCTTCTGCAATCGGCCCGCCAGCTCCAGCACGCCTCCAGGCCCGGTGATGCCGTCATACTCTTTCAACGTGTTGAAATTATGCAAGAACAGCACATCCACATAGTCTGTATCCAGCCTCGAAAGAAGGTCGAGAAAGAACACCTCGCTTCTTTTCGCATTGCGCGTCTTGAAATACTGGCCGTTTTTCTCAGTGGAGCCCAAATGTCCGGTCAGGCAAACGCGCTTCCGGCGCCCTTTCAACGCCGCGCCCAGGTTGTCGAGGTAGCGGGGAAAAGAGAAGACAATATCAAAACAGTTGACGCCGCGTTCGATTGCTTGTTGGACAACCGGTGTGACAACCTTGGAGGATCGCTTGTTCAGGTACTCGGTGCCCAGTCCGATGACGCTGACCTCCAGGCCAGTCCGGCCCAGCTTGCGGTATTCGATGCCCATTTTGATGCCTCCAGTTAATGAGTTGTTTCCATTTCGCTGAGGGTAGTCTCAAACCAGCTTCGAGATTCTGAGCAGGCCGTTATCGTGATCGCGCTTTCGACGACGGTGGTACGCACCGTGTCGTTCTTAACTTGCTCGACGTCAATCTCCGGTGATTTATCAACAGTATAGCCGCGCCAGATTAAAAGTCAAGCAGGCCGTTGCCAATCTGATGGTGGACGGCGCCGGCTTGATTTCCTGGCCTCAGTCTTCGTTTCGGCCACTATGGCGTAGAATGTCTCGCCAGTCTTGTGGGGAGGCGAGCCTGTGTCGGACGAGACCCCGTCGCGCAGAAAGCATTGGAAACGCGAAGTGATTGCTGAGGCGATGTCCAAGTTAGAGGCAGGGCAACCCGTGGTGAGTCAGCGGCAGTTGGCGGAAGAAGCCGGGATACCCCGGGGTACACTTCAGCACTGGCTGGAGCGCCGGGACACCCTCGATGCTGACCCGGTCGTCGTGGCTTTTTTCGAGTCACGCGCGGGAG
>CAYGWJ010000118.1:0-4211 GCA_964353405.1 uncultured Anaerolineae bacterium | reverse complement strand
GTCCCCGATTACGACGCAACCATTGACGTGGAGCAGCTATGAAGACGGATGTGCTTTCCGAGCTCGGCTTTGAGCCTGCGCGGGCAGGCGAACTGAACAGCCCCGACCGCAGCCGCCTGCTCAACTTTCTCCTGCGTTGGGAGCATGTCGAGGCGCTGCACGCTTGCCTCGACTTGCTCATCCGCAACCAACCTGGGCTTGTCTCGCTGTTGGATTTACGCGCCCGCGCCTATCTGGCGCAGAACCGGCCCGACGATGCGCTGGCAGTGATGCAGCAGCGGCTCGAACAAAAGACCTCATACACGGCCCGGTCGCAGTTGCTCCATATCTACTTGGCGCAGGGGAAGCATGACGCGGTATACCAGGCTGCCCGGTCGCTCGTGGAAGAACAGCCGGCCGGCATGATGGCCTGGGAGTTGATGGCCGAGGTCGAGCTGGCGCGGGGTGACCTGGAGGCGGCCCTGGCAGCGTGGCGGCGCGTGAACGAGATCAACTCGCAGAGCCGCGCTTATCTGCTGGGCATGGTCGCCGTCTATCAGGCGCGCGGCGATTGGGTGAGCGCCAGCGCGTACGCAGTGCGGTTATTGCGAAGCGGCGTCGAAGAGGGAGAGCTATCCATTCAGTATCTGCGCCGTTTGCGTGACTATTTCCGCGCCAGCGGTGAAGAGACGCGCGTCGCCGACCTGGACAGCGAGCTTGCCCGGCGTTACGCGGACGAGTTGGCGGACTTGAAGGGTAGGCTGATTGAAAAGGCACGGCCTCGGCCGCAGCCCTCGCTCAAGCAGCCACAAGGCATAACAGAAGCCGTGCCCGTTACTACGGAACTGCTGCCTGCTTTTGAGAGCGTGCTAGTTTCTGACCACGAACACGCACACATCGTGCAAGCCACTCGACGGTTGTTCGGCTTTGACGCACTGCTGCCCGGCCAGTCGGAAACGATGGCGTGCGTCCTGCGCGGTGAGGATGTATTGACCATCCTGCCGACCGGCGGCGGCAAGTCGCTCTGCTACCAACTGCCCGCGCTGCTGGCAGAGCGCGGTGTGACGCTCGTCATCTCGCCCCTCATCGCGTTGATGAAAGACCAGTTGGATTCATTGCCACCCGCTGTGCGACCACTTGCCACCACACTCAACAGCAGCTTGCAGGGTGATGAGCTGCGCTTCCGCCTGGAACGCATCACGGCCGGCGCCTATCGGCTGGTCTATGCCGCGCCCGAGCGACTGCGCCAGCCGCCGTTCCTGCACGGGCTGAGGCGCGCCGGTCTCAACCGGCTGGTCATTGACGAAGCGCATTGCGTCAGCCTGTGGGGACACGACTTTCGCCCTGACTATTTTTACATCGCTCAGGCGCGGGAGGCATTGGGACACCCGCCCCTCTTGGCCCTGACGGCGACTGCGCCAACTCGCGTCCGGCGTGACATTCTGCATCGCCTCGGCGATATGCGCGTCGTCGCGGGCGATGTGACTCGCCCCAATTTGCACCTGGAGGTGTTCCACGCTCGCAATGCCGACGAGAAGCTGAGTCACCTCGTCAACTTTTGCCGGGCGCAAGAAGGCAGCGGCATCGTATATGGCGACACGCGCGCCCGTTGCGAGGAACTGGCGGCGCTCTTGCGCCAGCAGGGTGTGTCGGCTGATCACTATCACGCCGGGCGGGCCGACCGGGACCGGGTGCAAGACGAATTCATGGCTGGGCGTGTGCGCGTCGTCGTGGCGACGGTCGCATTCGGCCTGGGCATTGACAAACCCGACATTCGCTTTATCGTTCACATTGTCCCGCCGCCTTCGCTGGAAGCCTATTACCAGGAAGCCGGGCGAGCCGGGCGCGACGGCAAACCCGCTCGCTGCCTGTTGATGTATGCCACCTCGGATCGCGCTACACTGACTCGCCGCGCGCGGCAGGATGTGATTCCGGTCGAGTTCTTGCGCCAGGTGTACAAGGCCGTCAAGACGCGTTTGAAGGGTGCGACGCTGGGCCGGATCGCAGACGCCGATCTGCAGCGCGATTTGCAGACCGACGACGAGGTGCGCCTGCGAGTTGCGCTCAGCCTGCTGGAAGAGGCCGGTCTCGTGCGGCGAGGCCCCGATGCGCCACGCGCTGCCATCGTCTGCCTGACGACGGATGCAGACTCGATCCCCGTGCCGGAGCTGGCGGCGTTTTGCCGGACAGCCTGTTTGCGCCAGGGACAGGCTTTGACACTCGACATGCTGGAGGTTGCACGGCGCGCGGCAAGTGTGCCGCCAGGCGACGTCGAAAACCTCTTGCTGGATGGAGCCGATCGAGGTTGGCTGACGTACCATCCTTCCGGGCGCGACTTGATGCTGGAACTGCTGCCGGCTCGCGCGGCGGCGGATAAAGTCGCCACACTTTTGGAGCGCTATGAGACGACCCAGGCGCAACGCGTGGACGAGGTCGCGGCCTACGCGCAGACGGGGCGCTGCCGCCACGGCTATCTCAACGCCTATTTAGGCGGTCGGGTGATCGAACACTGCGCCGCGTGTGACAACTGCGGCGGGCCGGCAGCGGCGATGGCCAACACGCTGCCCGATGAGCGCGAACAACTCTTGACCATCCTGCGCTGCGTCTCGGCTCAATCGTGGGGGCGGGTCAACCTCACGCATATTTTGCGCGGCGAGGCAGAAGCCTCGGCGAGTGCGCACAACAGCCCGGCGTGGGGCGCGTTGGCCTTTCGTTCCGAGACGGCCATCGGCCAAATGCTGGACCGTCTCGAAAGTGGTGGCTTGCTGCGAGGACGGCGTCTTGAGCATGGCGGCGTGATGCTCGAGTTGACGCCGGCGGGGCGCTCTGCTTTGCAAGATCCAACAAGCTTGGACCGGCTGATGGATCCGCCCCGCAAGTCGCCATGACCCCAGTCGTCCAGGTCACGCTGCGGACCACTCCACTGTCCCCGGCTTATGTTTGGGCGACAGTGTCCTCCATCCCAGGGCCAGAAGGGACGCCAGAGAGCGAGAAAGCGCTCCATGTCGAGGGACTTGAAAAAGCCCTGCAAAAGCTACCAATCACTTTTTATGAGGGAGATTGTAAGTCACGCGGGGCAAATGTCAAAGGCCCTCATCCCCAGCCCTTCCCCCAGAGGGGGAAGGGAGTTTACTCCCCTCTCCCTCTGGGAGAGGGGTCGGGGGAGAGGGAGTCGTGCAGCGCATTCCAAATTTCCTGTAACACTGCATTCGTATTCTTCAACACGTCATTGTTCCAAAAACGCAGCACTCGAATTCCTTCTGCTTCCAGCGCACGGCTGCGCTCGGCGTAGTATTGAGCCTGGTCAGGTTCGGCATGTTGACCGCCATCCAGTTCGATGCCGAGCCTGGCTTCGTGGCAGTAAAAGTCGAGGATGTAGCGTCCGATTTGGTGTTGCAGCCGGAATTTCACGCCATTTTCTCCAGCACATTCACCAGCAGCTTTTGCCAATCGCGCTGATTGTATTGCGGGATAATGACCACACTGCCCGTCCCGGAATCAGATTACTATGCGTCCGATGGCCCCGGTTGCCAGTGAGTGGCTACAGCCCAGTCCTCAGCCGCAAAGTAAATGAGATCAACCGCCGGATCTTTAACCTCAGGATAAGTTTGCGGGTCAGCCAGATATTGCGCCAGGCGACGCTTGAGTTCCGCGTAGGCCGCGGCAGCGGCAGGGTGCGCACGCATATAGTCTCTGGACAAAAGCGCGTAGCGTTGATTGGCTCGCCCTTGCACTCGCACGTGAGTATGAGTACGACGCTGACCAGGCGGCGGGAAGAAGAACATCTTTTCCCAGTCTGTCTCAGAAGCAACAACATGAGGTGGGCAATGATCGCGCCAGACACCTTCTGGCAGAGTGTAACCGAGAGCCGTCATAGCCGATTTGACGCGATCATCAAGGGCCGCTACCGTAATTTGAATGTCAATTACGTCTTTGGCAGGCAACCCGGGCACCGACGTCGAGCCGATGTGGTCAATCCGCAGGGCCAACTCGCCCAGTTGATGACGAAGGCGTGAGGCGATCTCTTGAAACTCTGACGGCCAGCTCTCTTTGTAGGGGACAATTTCGACCATGGCGTATTCACTCCGAGTCTAGCATGACCTTTGAACACTTGCCAGTAATTGCACAACTGAAGTGCAATAACTGGTAAATAACCCAAAGGTATTACCAACATCTGGGGCTGCGTTTGTCTTCGGCCACAATATGCAGCCGCACAGCCGCCTCCAGATTTC
>CAYGWJ010000117.1:0-2905 GCA_964353405.1 uncultured Anaerolineae bacterium | reverse complement strand
GGCAGGTGGCTGTGCGATTGGAATGGCTGACAGCATTATGGTAAAGCTCTGTACTGGTGCAACGGCGAATGGCCTTATAGTTGACAGAAAAATCTCGCCCTTGACAAAATCGGATGGTGCTTAACTTGTAACCAATGCCCTGAGCCGTTCTGCGCAAAACGGCGGCATCGGGTAGAGAGTTATGCCGCGTAAAAGGTCGGAAATACTGGAGTCTGTTACGCGGCGTAACACGTTCCAATGTATACTGGGTCATCAACTGTCCCCTATGCTCTAATTGCCGGACCTCGGGAGCCGTAAATAAGGCGGCCTGGATAGCTGTCGCGTCAGGGATGAAGCTTGTCCAGGTCTTGAAAATTCAAGGGCGTATACAGGCCCTTTTGAGGGGTGGGAGAATGGGTGAGACCCCATTCTTCAATCAAGTGAAGGGGGTGTCATGTGACAGAGAAGCAAAGGGATTTCCAGATCACGTGATTACCTACGACTCTCAGGAGTGTGAAGGGAAACTTTCATGCGCGGTTCCGGAACGGCGGCGGGGCGGGCGACTGTCTGAACTGCGCCCCAAAAACTGGACACAAAAACAGCGTTTCTTAGTCAATAGTCGTGCCCGCGGTCTGTTGGGCGGACCACTGGTTCTCGAACTCGACCGGGGTCAGGTAGCCTAAAGACGAGTGAATGCGTTTGTGCATGTACACATCTTCCAGGAACCGACCAATCTGATGATACGCGTCGGCAAAGTCAAGGTAATCCGACAGATCCACCTCCTCTTCTTTGATGGTGCGGATCAACCGCTCGGCATAGCCGTTCTGGGTGGCCTCGCCAATCTCGGCCATGCTGATCGCCACACCCGCCGCGTGGAGCAGATCGGTGTAAGCCGTGGCGGCATATTGGACGCCCTGATCCGAATGATGAATCTCAGGCGTGCGCTGGGCCAGGGCGCGTTTCAAGGCCGTCAAGGTCAAGTCGTGATCCAAGTTACGGCTCAGATACCAGCCTCGGATGCACCGCGTGTACACATCCATAATGACGGCCAGGTAGACGAACTCCGTCTTCAAGTGGATGTAGGTGATATCCACCACCCAGACCTGTTCGGGCCGCACGATCTCCAAGTCCTGCACCAAGTTCGGGTAGCGCGGGAAGGGATGCTCACTATTGGTCGTGCGGCGCGTTTTTCGCTTGTGTTTTTGGCCCAAATGCAGCAGCTTGGCCAGCCGGCGGACTCGCTTGCTGTTGGCGACGATGTGTTTGTCTCGGCGCACTTGGACGGTCAGACGCCGGTAGCCATAGGTCGGCCACTCGGCGGCGACGCCTTTCAACGCGGCCTTCAGCGCTTCGTCATCTCGTGGGCGAGGTTGGTAATAGTAACTGCTGCGCGGAAAGTCCAACACCGTGCAGATCAAGTGGACTGGATACACTGTCGCCAGCTTCTCGATCACAGCTCGCTTCTGTTCATGGCTACCCCCAAGCTCTGCGAGACTTTTTTTGCCACCTCCAGTTCCAAAGTCAGCCGCCCGGCCAGGCGTTCCAACTCGGCGATCCGAGCCTGCTCCTGGCTGCGCTGTTCATCGCTGCGGAACACCAGGTGGGCGTTCTCCACCAACTCGGCTTTCCAGCGAGACAAGAGTTCCGGTTTGAGGCTGTATTCCCGACACGCCTCCCCACTATTCTTAACACCCATCAACACTTCGAGTGTCGCCTGGGCCTTGAACTCAGGCGTGAACTTGCGACGTTTCTTCATCTGTGCGCTCCTTTTTCGGACCTCTAGAGTTGATTATACCGAGTGTCCAACTTTTGGGGCGCACTACAGTCCTCACCTGCCGTAACTTGGGCAGAGCCCTCAGATAGGAACGGTTCCCAAGTATGGGTTTATTGTCGCGAGCCGCTAGTTAAGATGACATCCATACCGATAATGGGATTCTCTGTCCCCACATAGACGATTAGCCATTGTCCATCTACTGTCTTGCGCTCGAATTTTGCAGTGTTCGCAACACGAATGCCCGCGTCCCAGCGCCGCAGGGCCTCGGCAGTTTCTTCGTCCGCGATGTCGGCGCGATAGTCAAAGGCGACGTTGCCTAATTGAAGATCAACGAGAATGTAGCGGACATGGGATTCATTTGTGGAAATGGGGGTGAAGGATAATAGCACCACTTCGGATCGCTTTTGAAAACTCCTGCCTTGATATGTTCCTGCATGTGAAGTAGAGGAGTGAATTATGCCCAACCCACACACATACCATTCGCTTGTTCTAATTAGGCCTTGCGGGTCGCTGTGGTTTGTTGTAAGGATACGATACTCTTGAGCTGTATCCACTCTTACGGCTTGAAATGTTCCCAAACCTGTTGTTTTGTCCTCAACTCCTACAACTGTCCTTGAAATATTGCCCTGAGGTGGTCTAGCCTCTCCAAAATTTGGACTTGCCTTTCCCGGTTCCTGCTCTACGGTAAGAAAAATGTTGTCGCTACTATCAGTGGTTTGCTTATAGAGATATGTTCCTGCTGATCGCCACATATCAGATGGCATCCCATCGCAAGAGACCTGTGTGTAATCCCTTTTTATCGTTACGGGTCTCTCAGATGGCTGCGGAATATACACGGCGATAGGCGTTGATGGTGCTTTAGTTGGCGCAGTTGGCGTTGGTGGTGCTTTAATCGGGGCAGGCGGTTTTGTGATGACAGGCACGTTGGGTAGTGAGATGGGAGTCGGCACGCCAGGTTGTGCACAGGCAGTAACGAGGGCGAGAAGGAGAATGGTGAGAAAGGCTTGGGATTTCATAGGATTCTTCTGTCTATGGTGAATCAACATCTGACACATGGTGTCCCGGATTCATCTACCTCATAGCAAACACGCCGCCAGATGTCCCTGCATAGAGCGTGGTTGGCGTTACTGGGTCAATCGCCAGGGCGCCAAC
>CAYGWJ010000116.1:0-14144 GCA_964353405.1 uncultured Anaerolineae bacterium | reverse complement strand
TCGTACTCGACGTGCGCAATCGCAATCGTGATGCCGCGCTCGCGCTCTTCCGGCGCGTTGTCAATCGTGTCGAATGCGCGGTACTGGGCCATCTTTTTCATCGCCAGCACTTTGGTGATGGCGGCCGTCAACGTCGTCTTGCCGTGGTCAATGTGGCCGATCGTGCCCACGTTGACGTGCGGCTTGGTGCGCGCAAAATGCTCTTTTGCCATAGTTGATGTCCCTCCTTGCAATCGTCGTCAGGAGCCCACAATGGGATTTGAACCCATGACCTTCCCCTTACCAAGGGGATGCTCTACCGACTGAGCTATGTGGGCGATGTATCACTTGCGCCTAACGACAGGCAACAAATAATACGCCACGACTTTTTCGTCGGGCGATGGCGAATCATAACATAGATTTCTCGGATTGGCAAGGTAGAGTTTTGCACTCGCGCCCTGGAAATAAAAACCCCGCACTGAGCGGGGTTACACATCTCTTATTGCGCCATGCGCGCCAACACGGGTTGAGCCGTGACGCGGACGCGCTTGCGTCTGACCGGCTTGACCCTCTGCCCGGTCGCCTCGAGGTAAGCAATCACTTCTTGCCGCGCTTCTTCAAACTTGCGCAGCAGCAACTTGTCCGTGCCTTTGAATCCGGACACTAACCGCCTGGCGCACGTAGTGCAGCCCAGTGACGCGCGATAACTATCCAGGTCGCACGTCAGGCAGCTATTGAATTTGATCATCATCAGCGAAAAAGCCAGCGAGTCTTCGTGGGTTTCAGGGAGGGATGCAATACGATCAATCAAAGCACGCCACTCGGGGCCACGCAGGTTGGCCAATTGGATGATGCAGCGGGTGGGGAACAATATCTCACTTTCGGGATACATCGCTCTGGCAAACCTCAGTCATAAAGCTTATGGCAATCATCATAACACAAATCAAGTTGTTTATCAAGGGTTTTGTCAAAATTGGGGTTGGCGCTACAATAAAACCGATGGGCCTTACAATAATATTTCGCCTCGTCATTGCTGGCGTTTCTACAGCTCACCCGGTCGGAAAGCCCATCCCGGCAAGAGTTGCAAGTCTTTGACCCGCCTCATTCACGGTGTTATAATACCCGCATCAGGAACGAGTGTGTGCTGCGGATTGCGGAAATCTCTGCGTGCTCGGCGTCTGCGTGGCGCAATCATCGGTCCAGCCGGACATAGTCGCAGCGCGCACCACGCCGCAAGCCCGTGACAAGATTGTAGAGCGCGTAAAGCTCGAGGCCGAAAGGCAGGTACCCGCCATAGCCCAACAGCGGCATCTGAAAGATGTGGAGAAAATTGACAAAGGGGATCGTATAAACCCATTGGGGGAAAGAAAAGAAATTCCACAGTTCCCAAAAGAAACCGCACGTGAAAGCGCCTATCCATAACGCGGCGACGGGAGTCCAGTCGCCTTCTTTTGTCCATTGCGCCAGCGACGGCAAGCCGAGCGCGGCGTTGATGGGTTCAAGGATGAAATAGACCGACAACCACATAAAGGGAAAAAAGTAGCGCGGCCAGAGCAGGAGCAGGGCCAGCATGACCCAGCCCGCGATAAAGAACGCCGCCAGCGTGCGCCGCGTGGGATGAATCGCCGGGCCACGCACGCGAGGAAGGCAAGTGGACACGAGTTCCGCTGTTCCGAACACGGCCGGGATGACGGTCGAAAAGCTCAAGGAAGCCAGCACGAAATATTCTAGGGCGGTAAACTGTTCGCGGCCCACATAGTGCCAGTTCTGGGCGCGAGCGTTCAGCAATTCGAACAACCACCAGGCCGGGGCCGAGACCAGAAACAATCCGACGAAACGCGCCCGGCTGCGCGTAAGCAGTGACGTGCCCTTGCGGAGAAACACCAGGCCGTCCACGACGAGAACGTAGCCCAGCCAAAGTGGGAAGAACAGGACGTGCGTTCGCACGCCGGGCAGCAGCCAGTTGAGCGGCCAGAACACGGCGATGAGCAGCAAGCCGATCCAGCCTTGCGTGGGCAAGCGTCGAAAAATTTGCGCAGAGGGGAGCGTGCCATTCATGTCACGTAACCTCGTAACGGGATTCATAGAGAGTATACCATAGGTTCACACAGGACGATGACTCGATGAACATTGACTTGACCGGCAAGATCGCAGTGGTGACGGGCGCGGGACGCGGCATCGGCCAGGCCATCGCCGTGGGACTGGCGCGCTCCGGTGCCAAGATCGCCGTCAACGATATCAACCCGGATGCGTGCGAGCGCGTTGCGGCGCAGATTCAAGCTGCGGGCGGGCCGGCCGGGCGCAATGCCTGCGCCGCCGCGTTTCACGCCGACGTTTCAAACAAGCATGCCGTGCAGGCCATGCTGGATGGCGTGCTCAGCAAGTGGGGACGGCTGGACATTCTCATCAACAATGCCGGCGTCGAGCCGCACGCCAGCCTGTTGACGCTGGACGAGTGGGATTGGCGTCGCACGATTGACGTAAACCTTACCGGGCCGTTCTTTTGCTCGCAGTCAGCCGCGCGCGTGATGAAGGATACGGGCGGCGGCGTCATCGTCAACATCGCCTCCATTGCCGGGCGAGCGGCGGGCCTGCGCGACCGCTCTGCCTACGTCGCCAGCAAGACGGGCCTCGTCGGACTGACGAAAGAATGCGCGCGTGAGCTGGCTGCCTACGGCATCCGCGTCAACGCCGTCTGCCCCGGCGTCATCATGACTGAAATGACGGCTCATCTGCGCCAGAATGAAGCGCAGATGAACAAGTGGCTAGAAGACATCCCACAAGGCCGGCTCGGCGAACCCGACGACGTGGTGGGTCTTGTTTTGTTTTTGTGCAGTGACGCGGCGGCTTTTATTACCGGCCAGGCCATCCACGTGGATGGCGGAAAGGTCATGCTGTAGGGACGACCCGGCGGGTTGTCTCTGTGGCGATCAAAATGTTACATCCGATGACCGGCCTGCCCACCGGCACAGAAATTGACGAATTGCTTGCGACGCACCAGGCGCAAGAAGACTGGTGCGTGATGACGGTCTCACTCGAAGGCTTCCAGGCCTTTGACGGCGACGTCTATTCCGCGCGCAAGGTGCTGCGCTTTGTGGCCTATCTGCTCACCGACGTGGTGGACGAGCTGGGCGGCCCGGCGGATTGGGTGGCTCATCGGGGCAGCGACGAGTTTGTCATCGCCACTCTGCGCGAGTATGCCAACCGCATCCGCGACCGTTTGCAGCACCGCTTTGACGAAGAGAAACTCGGTTTTTACGATCCTTTTGATTGGTCACGCGGGTTTACCGAGGTTGCGCAACCGGGCGGCGGAACCTGGCGCGTGCCCGTGATGCGGATCAACTTTACGCTGCTGCCATGATTCACACTGCGTGCTGCGTTTTGCTCATCTTATTCAGCCTCCTCGGCTCGGCGTTTGCGCCTGTAGCTGACCCTTACCCCCGGCAGGCGCGTACTTGTTCGCTCGTTGGAGAAGAGGGGCGACCCACACCGATCGCGTCGTATCAGATCCAGGTGACGCTCGACCCGGCGGCCAAGACGCTGCGCGGGCGCGAGGCGCTTACCTATCTCAACGCCTCAAAGGATGCGCTGCCTGCTCTGCCATTCCATCTTTACCTCAATGCCTTTCGCGATTCGACCTCGACCTTCATGCGCGAAGGCGGCGGCATGTTGCGCCTCGACCACTTTGACCCAAATCATCCCGGCTGGATCGAGGTGGATGCGGCGCGCCAGGATGGCGGGGACCTGAGCAAGTCATTCAACGACGACCGCACGGTGATGACGCTCACCCTCCCTTCGCCGCTTTTACCCGGCGCACAGGCCGTCATCGAGCTTGACTTCTCCGCGCAGTTGCCCAGGGTCTTTGCGCGCACCGGTTTTTGGGACAATGACTTTTTCATGGTCGGCCAGTGGTTCCCCAAGATCGCCGTCTACGATGACCTGGGCTGGCACTCTTGGCCCTTTCACGCCAACGCGGAATTCTTTGCCGACTTTGGCGCGTACGACGTGGACATCACCTTGCCCAAGAATTTTGTCGTCGGCGCGACGGGAGTGCTGGCGCGTTCGCAAGACCAGGGCGAACTCAAAACCGAATCCTATCACGCACAAGACGTGATTGACTTTGCCTGGACGGCCAGTCCGCATTACAAGACCGCCACTCGCCGCGCAGGCGATGTGGACATCACGCTGCTGTATCAGCCGGAGAATCAACACTATGTCGAGCGGTACCTCAAGGCGACGGAGCAGGCGCTTGAGGCATACGGCCAGTGGTATTATCCGTATCCTTATCCTCGCATCACGGTTGTTGATCCGCCGTCGGCGGCCAGCGGCGCGAGCGGCATGGAATATCCCATGCTCATCACGGCCGGCGTTGGCGCAATGGGCATCCCGGAAATTCCCGGCGCAACGCTGCGCGAGGCCGAACTTGTCGTGCTGCACGAGATGGGCCATCAATGGTTCTATGCCACCGTCGCCACGAATGAGGCCGAAGAGCCGTGGCTGGACGAAGGCTTGGCAGATTTTTCTACCATCCAAGCCGCTACTCGCTACTATGGCGGCAAGACCTCGATGATGGACGCCGGTGTCGCCGGCTTGGGTTATGGTGAGATGCAACGGCTGGTATACCTTGCCTTTCCGCGTGTGCCGATGTATAGCAAGGCGTGGGACCTTAGCTCACTGGAATACGTCGTGGCGGCTTACTCCAAACCGGGCGTCGTGCTGGCCACACTCAAAAATATTCTCGGCGCAGAGACGTTTGGCCGCGTGCTAAAGACCTACGCTGAGCGGTATCGCTTCAAGCATCCGCGCACGCAAGACTTTATCGCCGTGACCCAGGAGGTAAGCGGGCAAAATCTAGGATGGTTCTTTGACCAGGCCGTGTATGGTCGCGGGGTTTTGGATTATGCGGTAGAATCGGCCATCACCCGGCGCGTGGAGGGTGGAGCCTATCATTCAAAAGTTGTGCTGGCGCGCAAGGGTGAGGTTACATTCCCGGTGGATTTGCTTGTAGCGTTTAGCGATGGGACGGCCCAACGGCAAGCTTGGGACGGGCAGGCCGCCTCGCAGACGCTCACGTTCGATACATCCGCGCCGCTCGCCCATGCCGCGCTCGATCCGGATAAAAAGTTTGCGATGGAGCTCAACACGGTGGACAACAGCCTCACGGTTCAACCGGAAGCCGCGCCGCTGATGCGTTTTGCCAGCCGGTGGCTGTTCTGGATGCAGGCGATTTTGGATCTCGGATTTTAGATTTTTGATTGCGGAGCATGAAACGCAGACCGCGCAACCCGCGATGAGCCATCCGCCATAAGCTATACGCTATAAGCTATCCGCTATAAGCTATACGCTATCCATGCGACAAGCTAGAAATGAGCAATAGATGACCCAAACTCTGGCGCCTGCCAAACTGACCTCTTCCCAAAAGCTCGCCCGCGCCATCCTGCGCCTGGTGGGCTGGCGAGTGGAAGACAAGCTGCCCGACGGCAAAAAGTATGTCCTCATCGGCGCTCCCCATACTTCCAACTGGGACTTTGTCTTGATGCTCCTGTTCAGGGCTGCCCTCGGCATTAAAGCGCACTGGGCAGCCAAAGACAGCTTCTTCCGCTGGCCCTGGGGCGCGCTGTTGAGAAAAATGGGCGGCATCCCGGTCAACCGGCGCTCGCGCAGCAATTTTGTTGACCAGGTTGTTGCGGCCTTTCGGGAGTGTGAAGAAATGATTCTCGTCATCGCGCCTGAAGGCACTCGCAGCATGGTCGGATACTGGAAATCGGGCTTTTACTATATAGCGTTGGGCGCCGGCGTCCCCATCGCGCTGGGCTTTCTGGATTATGGGCGCCAGGTGGGCGGCGTCGGCGCGACGCTCATGCCCACCGGCGACATTCAGGCCGATTTCGCCGTCATCCGTCAATTCTATACCGGTATCGCCGGCAGACACCCTCGCCTGCAAGGCGAAATCAAGCTACGTGATGTCTGAAAGGCTGTCTGAAAAGTAGCCTAGCCCCTTGTGGGCGACGGGCACAAGGCCCTATGCTACGGGCTTTTCAGACAAGCTCTGATCTAAAGAGTTGAGCCAGTCCATGAGCCTTTGGAAATCTCTTCGAGAGGGAACCACGTTGGCGGCACGCATCCCCGCGCCGCTCGTGGTATCCTTTGTCGTTTACCTGGTGATTGCGCTTACACTGACGGTTCCGGTGACGGCAGCGATGCAGGCGTGGGTCGGCCATCGCCTGGCTGCGCGCGACCTGGCCCGCGATTTTGACGGACTGTTGCTGCTCGAACCGATCGTGAGCGCCGCCACGGTCCTGCCGGCAGACGCCCCATCTTCGGCCGAGGCGATGGCAGCCAGCCGCGCGGCTGCCACGACGCTCACGGCCATGCTGGGAACAGTGCTGGTGGCGATGCTCGTAGCGCCCTTGCCCGGCATCGTGTTGGGTGGCGGCGTGCTGTTGACCTACGTCGAGGGCCGCTTTGCGTGGCGGCGTTTCCTGTGGGGCATGTGGCACTGGCTGTTCTCCTTTTTCATGCTGGCGGTCCTTTTTGGCCTGTGTGTCACACTCATCGTGGCGTTGGGAGCCACGGCGCTGATCGTCGTCGAGGTCGCGCAGGTTCGGCCCCTGACGATTCCGGCAGTGGCGATGATCGGACTCGTATACGCCGTCGTGGCAATGACATTCGAGTACGCGCGCGTCATGGCCGTGGCCGAAGACACGCGCAACTTTTTCCAGGCACTGCGCCGCGCCGTCGTCTTGATCGCGCGCCAGCCCATGCGGACGCTCGGCGTGTACGCGCTGATGTCAGTTGCCGGCCTGTCGTTGATTCCGTTGTATGCCAACGTCATTGCGCCAGTCATTCCTTTCGAATGGGCGCTGGTCGCGATTGCGGCGCAGCAGCTTTTCATTCTGGCAAGTCTGTGGGCGCGGCTGGCGCGCTGGGCCAGTGAGGTAACTTTGTGCCGGCAAGTGAAGGAAGGATGAACGAGACGCGAGAAAACCCACCCTGGGGCTGGCTCACGGCGATCGGGCTGCCCGTGGCGCACCTGTTCATTCAAATCGCGCTGACCATCGGCGGGTCCGGCGTGCTGCTGCTGGCGCTGTGGGCCAGGTCGCAGTTGGATCCCGAGTCGGTGGCAGCCTCGGCCAATAACGGCGTGTTTGTCGGCGGCATCGGCGCGCTCGGCGGGCTGGGCACGCTGGCGCTGATCTGGGCCGTCGTCACGCACTTGCGGAAACGACCATTTCGGGCGACAATTAGGCTGACAGGCCGGGCGTATGTATGGCGGGCCGCCTTTGGGGCTGTCGTGTTGGGCGGCTTGATGGACGTGGTGACGCTGGCGCTGCGCAAGCCCATCGTGCCCGATGTGCTCCGGCCACTGTTCACCGGCGCGGGGGGCGCGGCTGCGATGATCGTGTTCGCTGTGGTCGTGACGCCGCTCGTGGAAGAGCTGCTCTTTCGAGGTGTGCTCTTTCCCGTCGCGGCGCGCAGCTTGGGCGCACTGGGCGGCGTGCTGCTCGTGTCCGGGCTGTTCGGCTTTGCGCACGTGGTGACGTATGGGCTGGACGCCTACCTGATCGCGCAGACCTTGTTGGCCGGACTATATCTCACCTGGCTCCGCGCGAGGACCGGATCGCTTGCGCCCAGCGTGGCCGCGCACGCCGCGCTCAACCTGTATGCGACCATGGAAGCGATTGTGTTGGTGAACGGGATCAAGTAAGAGACGAACTTACGCCGCCGAGTGGAAGGGCAAGTAGGAGCAACCCGGGCGGTTGCCTCTACCCCATGGGACGAGCACATGGCCATCATAACCTATCGCGACATCGTGCGCACTCTGCGCGAGCTGGGATTCAACCAGGGCAGCAACGTCATCGCCCATGTTTCGCTGGAGGCGCTCGAGCCGGGCAGCGTGCGCGGCGGGACCGAGACCGTGCTCGGCGCGCTGCTGGCTGCGTGTGGCACGGTGGTCATGCCCGCCTTCACCCCGCAGACGCTGGTCTGGCCCGAGTCCGGTCCGCCGGACAACGGCTGCACCTATGGCGATCACGCCGAGGAGAATGCGCGCGCGGTCATGTTCAGCCCCGACCTGGCGGTGGATGCCGGCCTGGGCCAGGCAGCGGAGCGATTCCGGCGCCATTCGCGGGCTTGGCGCAGCGACCATCCCGTATGGTCCTTCGCGGCCGTTGGCGCGCACGCGCAAGAGATCGTTGCCGCGCAATCGTTGGATAGCCCGCTCGGCCCGGTGGAATGGCTGTATGATCGCGGCGGCGATGTGCTGCTCGTGGGGATGGATCACCGGCACAACACGGCCATTCACCTGGCGGAAAAATTTGCCGGGCGCAAGCAATTTGTCCGCTGGGCCGTCGGCGTGGAGCGCGCGTACCGGCTGCCTGATCTTCCCGGCTGCAGCAACGGGTTCAATGCGATTGCGAGCAAGCTGGCATGGATCACTCACCAGGCGGCCATCGGCGCACTTGCGTTTCAGCGCATCCCGATCATTCACCTGGTACAAGTGGCAGTGCAGGCTATCCAGGAAGATCCATACGCGCTCCTGTGCAACGACAAGTGCGAATTGTGCAACGCCGTGCGCCAGGCGGCTGTCTAGCTGCGCGCCTGTTCCGGGCGCGCGTCAGGTCAGTCTTTGAATACTCTCGTTTTAGGTGCAACCGGATTCATCGGCGGGCAGATTGCTCGCGCGGCGCTCGAGCGCGGATGGCGAGTGCGCGCGCTGCGCAGGCGTGCGGATGCCGTCGGCGCTATCGGCGATGTGGCCGACCGGATCGAGTGGATTCAAGGGAAACTCCCCTTTGCAGAGGAAGGAGAAGGCCAAAGCCTGCGCGAAGCGATGCGCGGCTGCGACGTGGTGTTCCATGCGGCGGCGGCTTATCCGCATACCGCGCACGACGTGGCCGGTTGGGTGCGTCGCAGCGTGATGCAGATGCGAGCGGTGTTGGCAGCCGCAGGTGATGCTGGTGTGGGGCGACTGGTCTACACCAGCACCTTGACGACGATCGGCCCGCCGGGCCAGCCCGGTCGTCTGGCAGACGAGCGTGATTTCTACACACCCGGCACATCCGGCAGCGCGTATTATGAAACCAAGTTCGCGATGGAGATGGAGGCCTTTCGTGCAGCCGCCGAGGGGCTACCGATCGTCATTCTCAACCCGGCCGCGGTCTTTGGCCCGGGCGACGTCAAGCCGACGACGGGCGAGTTGTTGCTCCGTGTAGCCAAGGGGCAATTTCCGTTCTACTTCCAGGCGACGATGAACGTCGTGGACGGGCGTGACGTGGCGGCCGCGCACATCGCCGCCGCCGAGCGCGGTCCGCGGTGCGTCGGCCAGCGGCACATTCTCGGCGGACACAACCTCACGCTAAAAGATGGGCTGACAATTGCTGCGCGCGCGGCTGGCGTCGCGCCGCCCCGGTGGGAGATTCCGCGCAAGGTGGTGGATGCGCTCATCGGCGCGAGTGACTGGCTGCGCTTGCCGCTGCCGGACAACATCAAGACGCTGCGCTTGTGGCAGCCGCTCAACTCTGACAAGGCGCAACGCGAGTTGGGCCTGAGTCCGCGCCCGTTTGAAGAGACTGCGCGTGACACCGTCACGTGGTTTCGAGACAACCACTATCTATAACCATTTTGACGCTCGCAGCAAGACAATGTATCATCTCAATAATTCGCGGGACTAGACTTCCGAAGTCTAAATCCAGTCAAGACTTGAAAGTCTCCCCTACTTTTTGAGAAGATACAAAAATCGTATATCAAGCCTGATGGAACGACCTGTGTTGCGTTGAGGATCAGGCCGCCACGAAAGGGTTCTACATCAAGACGCGAGAAAGGAGGTGGAACCACTCGTCAGAAGTCCGAAGGCAGGCGCTCGAGCCGGGCGAGCTGCAAACTTGGTGGCTGCCCCCGGTTGCGCGCAAACAGCCCGCGAGTCAAGCCGCCGGACGTTAGGAGCAAAAGCCACCTTGCTGCGCAGCAAGGAGAACTTGAAACCGCCTTGTGACCTTGTCCGAACGCAGGGTCGTTGTCCCTGGTATTTCCATTTCGGCAATACACACGATACAAGGAGAGTGTACGATGAAAAACAAACGAATGCTCATGCGAGTACCGGTACTGAGCGTCGCTATCCTGATGGCTCTGCTCCTGTTGGCCGGCACATATTCCGTCATCGCCGACTCGTCTCCGTCGGCCAAGCTCGCTCCGAACTCGGTCAGCGCTGCTTCCTCCACCTTCCGGACCAGCGGGTGGCTGCCCATCGCCCAGGGCCAGCTGCTCACGTTCACCCACAACCTGGGTCTCCTGAACCCGGGACTGGTACCCGAGCAACTCGCTGTGGAATTGTGGTTCAAGGATACTACAGTGGGCGGCGTGGGTGTTAACCGACGTTATTACGGCGGCCTGGAGGCCGGCGGTAAATTGTATGGCGCGCACTGGCAACGCCTCACGGCCAACACGATCGAAGTTTATCGCCAGCCCAACGACGACGCCGCCTACGAGGTCCTCGTCAATGTCTGGATCGCGCCCCCGCCAGATACAGACAGTTACGACAGTGGGTGGCGGACCATTACACAAGGTGTTCCGCTCCCGTTCGACCATAACCTGGGGATTACAGCGACCGATTTGACGGTGGGTCTGTGGTTCAGCAGCACGGACCTGGGCATCCACCACTTCGCCTATGGCGGCCTGACGAGGGATGATACCGTTCCCACCCGGACACTCGGCGCCTTCTGGCACAACCTGACCAACAACTCGGTCCAGGTGACCCGCTTCAGCGGCGATCTCGTGGTCGAACAGGCGCGGGTAGTCGTCCAGCAGGGCGATCCGCCGGACTATGACAGCCTGATGGACCTGGGATGGCAGAACGTTGCTCCTGGCGGCGTTTTCACATTCACGCACAACCTGAACTGGAATCCCAACCTGCTGCTGGTGCGGGGGGAATGCAGAGATATCGCGGGTGGCCTGGGTATCAACCATCTGTTCGCTGGGGGAAACGAAGCCGGGGGAAGCTGGCGGGGCGCCGCCTTGGAGAACCTGACCAGCACCAGCGTCAAAGTGTTCCGTCGGAACAACGATCAGCGCTGTGACCAGTTTCGCGTCCGCATCTGGAAACGCAGCCTCAAGATCTATCTGCCACTCGTGATGCGCGACTAGAGCTTCCCATAGGCCGTCAGCTAATGTTCGCCCAGCCGGCATCTGTGGTCACGCCGGCTGGGGACTTTTCGCGTCTTGGCTAGACTCGACTCATGATGAATCCTGCTGAACCCGAATTGATCACGATTGTCGAAGGCCCGCCGCCCGAGTTTCAGCCGGTGCCGGACTCGTGGCCGCTTTCGATCTACGAAGACCGCGCGCCTTACCAATCCGCAGTGTGCCAGATGCGCACCTTTAGCGGTCCCAAGCTGCTGGAACGCTGCCAGCGCGCGTGGGAGCAAGATCGCCCGGTCAAGCTGGACTTTCCCGACGGGACCGGCCTGCGGCGACAGATCAGCGTGGTCGCCGCGCGATGGACCGAGGTCGAGGAAGGCCACGTTCTGCATCTGTGGGTGCTGCTTCCGGTACAGTCGCCGGAGGAATAACGCATAACCGAATGGAAACGATATTGGTAGCACCGGATTGCCTGACCTCCATCGCTCTTACCATATTCTAACCATTTCCGAGAAAACCAAGCCTCACAGTGTGAATTTGTCATGTTTTTGTTATATTTTCCCCATTGTCTTTTGCACCCCTTTAGCATATACTGTTAGTGCACCGCGCAACTATTCGTTTCTCCTGCCTCGTTGGCTATGTGCCAACGTGACTTTGGGGTGTTGGCGTTGATTTGATGTACGACCAACCATCCCCGCTCCCAACCGTTTTTTTCAAAGGGCACATAGAGCTGCCTTAGAAAGACAAACAGCTTCCCCGATGTCGGCGCCAATGCGGCTACTACAGCTTGATCGCATCGGGATCGAAGGGTGCCTCCGGCCCACAAGATATTGCACCCGGTATGGATGGTTGGCTCCTGTTAAAGTCGTCCAGAGGCAGCACGTCGCGCCATTTCCAGTGTCTCCGACCCATGCCGCGATATGTGCATCAGCGAGTGATTGTGCGGCTCATGCAGGGCCAGATTCTGAACCTGCATGGGCCGCTTTTTTATTTGGTTGCAACAGGGTCAGACCCCTGACTATTGGGAGGCACGTCTCTGACTGTGCCCATCGTCCTCAACGAATCAAGTAGTTCGCGAAGGAGAAATGCGATGTCCAAGCACCAAGTTCTCAACGCCGTTGTCGTAGCCGCCATGATGCTGAACCTCTTTTCGGTTCCAGCTTTTGCAGCGCCTCCATCGGAGCCGCCTGCGATGCCGGTGGCCGCGCCAGCCAGACCGGCTCCCCTGGCTCAAGGGAGCTTGGTCGAGATACCGGTTGTGAGTGCCACCGCCAGCTCCGCGCAATATCCGGCGATACAGGCCTTCGATGGGTACTACGATCAGGTCGGTAGCAACTGTTATTGTTGGCACGTCACACCGGCAGACAGCACTTTTCCGAAGTGGCTGCAGGCTGATTTCGGTGGCCCCCAAACCGTGGTGCGGGTTGAAATATATAATTCAAAGAGTGTGATATATGATATTCTCTTGGCGACAGACTTTGCGATCTGGGTCGGTGATAACCCGGCTTTTCCAGCTGGAAGTTACACTGTAGCAGCCCACATCACCGGTAATACCGTCGTAAATAAAGTCGTCGATTTTGCCTCGCCTGCCACTGGACGTTACCTGCGCTATGTCGTGTATGCTGTCGCTCGCCCTGATTTATCTTACGCCACTGCCATGTATGAAATGGATATCTTTACCGATGCTGCACTACCGACGCCCACACCCGTTACCCCGACGCCCACACCGCCTCCTTCTTTGCCGGTGGTGGCAGCCGTTGCCAGCTCGGTCGCGACTCAGGCGATGAATGCTTTCGATGGGAACACCTCCACCTTCTGGCAAATTGCGTCGGACAACTTCGGTTACACAGATAAATGGGTGCAGGCAGACCTGGGCAACACGAAAGCCATCAATAACGTTGTGGTGAACTTCGGGCTCTCTGACAATACCGTCGCCACTGCTTTCAAGGTATGGATCGGGGATGATCCTTCTTTCGCCCCTGGCAACTACACCGAAGCGGCCAGCGTGACCGGCAACACTCAGCATGAAGTCAGTCTGGCTATTAGCCCGGCGGTGAACGGACGCTGGGTGCGGTTGATCATCACTGCCGTGGTGGGCCCCAGTATGAGCGATTTCCAGGTGACCGAAATGCTGCTCTACGGGTCTGACGTAACTCCAACAGCGGAGAGCAAATATACGGTTGGCAGCGCGACCGCCAGCTCCACAAATGCTCATCCTGGTGTCTTCCCAATTAACGCCTTCAATGGGAATTATAACGACTATTGGAATGTAAGTAGCGAGGCCGACCCTGGTAAATGGGTACAGGCTGACCTGGGTAGCGAGAAGTGGATTAGCCGTGCGGTGATATATGAATACGGCGGTATCGGCCTGACGAACAAGATCATCAAGCACATTGATTTCCAGATCTGGGTCGGGTACGATGCTGGTTTTGCCCCGGGCACCTACACGGTGGTGGCTACGGTCACCGGAAATGATGATTACATTGTCCAGCGCAGCTTTACCCCTGCGGCTGGGCGCTATGTGCGCTTTGTAATTACACACAAAGAGGGGCCATCCTATGACTACAACTGCCTGTATGAAATGGAGATCTGGGGCACCGGCGCTGCGCCCATCACCCCCACGCCCACACCCACCCCGACATCCACACCGCCGCCTCCTTCTTTGCCGGTGGTGGCAGCCGTCGCTAGTTCAGCTAGCGTAACAAGCAATGATGTAGGCAACTGGCCGATGAAGGCCTTCGACGGGCAGACCTCCACCTTCTGGCAAATTGCATCGGACAACTTTGGTTACGTAGATAAATGGGTGCAGGCAGACCTGGGCAATACAAAAGCCATCAATAACGTGGTGGCGAACTTCGGGCTGTCTGACAATACCGTCGCCACTGATTTCAAGGTGTGGATCGGCGATGACCCGTCTTTCGCCGCCGGTAACTATACCGAAGTGGCCAACGTGACCGGCAACACCCAGCATGAAGTCAGCCTGGATATTGGCCCGGCGGTGAACGGACGCTGGGTGCGGTTGATCATCA
>CAYGWJ010000115.1:0-13545 GCA_964353405.1 uncultured Anaerolineae bacterium | reverse complement strand
GGCGCCCGGCGCACAATGGATCGGCTGCCGCGACATGGACAATTATGGCAACGGCACGCCGGCCAGCTACACGGAATGCTTTGAATTCTTTCTTGCGCCCTATCCTATCGGCGGGAGCGCCATCACGCAGGGCATCCCTTCGCTCGCACCCGCCGTCGTCAGTAATTCGTGGAGTTGCCCCTCGTCTGAAGGCTGTGACGCGCTCACGCTCAAGACGGTGATGGATAATGTCCGCGCCGCTGGTATCGAAGTCGTCGCCGCGGCGCAGAATGCGGGGCCGAGCTGCAGCACCGTCCGCGATCCCATCGGCATTTATGCGAGCGCGTTCACCGTCGGCGCAACGGACTCGACCGACGTGATTGCCGGCTTTTCCAGCCGGGGACCGGTGACATCCGATGGCAGCGGACGCCGCAAGCCAGACATCAGCGCGCCGGGTGTGAGCGTGCGGTCAACCTATCCGACCAACTCGTGGGGAAACCTCAGCGGCACTTCGATGGCAACGCCGCACGTAGCCGGTCTGTTTGCGTTGATCTGGTCAGCGGCGCCCGGCCTGATGGGTAATCTCCCGGCGACGGAGAACGTCATCACCAGCACAGCCCTTCATCTGACGACGACGCAGGGCTGTGGCGGCGACACATCTGCATCCATTCCCAACAACGTTTACGGCTGGGGACGAATTGACGCGTTGGCAGCCGTTCGAGCTGCGCAGCCTGCACTGCAAATTAAAAAGACCGCCATCGCAGGCCCGCTGATGCTTGGCGACCCGCTGACCTATACATTGACCGTGGCAAATCCATTGCCCGTTTCCAACCACACCAACGTCATGATCACCGATACCCTGCCCGTGTCAGTCACGTTCGCGAGCGCGTCGAAGGGCGGGATCTATTCGCCGACGGCACATAGCGTGTCTTGGCTCCTTCCAACACTTGCGGCGCAGTCCCGCCTTACCTTGACGCTTGCCGTGACGGTCGGCGTGCCCGGCAGCACGGTGATCATGCCGCCGGGGACATTGATCGTCAATCGCGACTATGGCGCGCAGAGTGACCAGGTCACGCGCACAGTGAGTGGCCCTCCGGTGACAACCATGGTCGGTCCGTTTCCCTACATCTACTACGTCCCCATCTTGATCGCGCCGCCCACCGGTTCAGCCAGTGTGCCATAGAAAAAAGGGCTTTTCGTGATGAAAAAGCCCTTTTGAATCTTGCATCCTGCGTCTTGCTCTACTTGTGCGGCCAGATCGCCCGAATCAACAGCGCCGCGCCCAATCCGATGAGGACGAGCGGCCACCAGTTTTGCCCCAGGATCATCACGCCGATTCCCACGGCCAGCAGAACCGCCGCCGGGTAAATGGCCCAGTGCATCTCTGGGTCTTTCAAGTTGATCAGGTAGATCAAGCAAAAGACCGCCGCCAGGCCGACAAAGAAAACCCCACCGATGAATTGCCCCGGCAATTGGGTCAGCGCCAACAGCGGCATCAGCCCGATGACGAACATGACGCCGCCGGGGATGAGGGCCCACCAGTTTTTGCGATTGGCCAGGTAGACGATGAGAAAGGCTAGCGCGATCACCCACATCACGAACGTGCCAATCGCTTCTCCGCGCACGCCCAACGTGAGAATCGGGATGACGCCAATCGCGATCAGCACGCCGCCCGGGATGAGGGCCCACCAGTTTTTGCGGTTGACCAGATAGACCACGATGAACGGAATGCCAATCGCCCACAACACGAATGTGCCGACGACTTCACCGGGCACGCCCAGTGTGAGAATGGGGATGACGCCGATGACGGTCAGGATACCGCCAGGGATGAGCGCCCACCAGAACGAGCCGCGCTTGATCACGTAAATCAACAGGAACGGCAGGGCAATGGAGAACAACATCAGGCTGCCGATCCATTCGCCCTTGATAGGCTGCTGCTCCAGCCAGGTGGTCGCCGCCACGCCCAGCAAGACGCAGCCGGGGATAAAGGCCCACCAATCTTTGCCCAGCGTGGTGATGGCGTCGAGCAGGAACAAGAGGCCCAAACCACCCAGGAGAATCGTCCAGATCGAAGGCTGGAACTGCTGGCCGATCATCAAGTTCTGTGCCAGAAGAAAACCGCCGCCCAAAATCAGCACGGCGGCCCACAAGATGGCCCATCGAGAGCGTTGCATGGTTGCCTCCACATTGGCCCGTGTGATGATCACAGATGATTCGTATCTTCTCAAAAAGTAGGGGAGACTTCGGAAGTCTAGTCCCGCGAATTATTGAGATGATACGATGATTCTATCACCGTTGAATCGGCGCGTCAATTCGCGCACCCTTGCACTTGTGCTATAATCACCGTCACCATGTTGCAGACGAAAGTGGATGCTCATTCGATGCTTCGCTGGTCCATTCTCATATTTCTTTTTCTCATTTTGACCGTGCCCGGCTGTCAGGCCATACCTACGGCCCGGCCAGTCACATCCACCTCACCGTCGGCGCCGCTGTCCACAGCCGCACCGTCCGGGCGACCGGCCACGCCGACTTTGCCCGTGTCCCCGCCTGCCCTTGCGCCCCGTGCCCCACTCACCCTCACCATCTGGTTGCCCGATGCGCTCATCCCGTCCGGCAACGTGCGGGCCGGCGCAGTGCTGACTCAGCAATTGGCTGCGTTCGTCGCCACACAACCGAATGTCCAATTAAAAGTCCTCACCAAGCGCGCAAGAGGCCCCTCGGACATTTTAGAGCTGATGCAGGCCTCTGCACCCGTTGCGCCTTCGTTTTTGCCGGATGTGGCGCTGCTCGACCTGGCGCAAATCTCCGCCGCAACGCAATCGGGGCTGTTGCGCCCGTTGAACGGGTTGGTGTCCGACGATACGTTTGCCGGTCTGTTTCCATTCGCGGCGCAGGCGGGCCATCCCGACGACCGCTGGTTGGCCGTGGCTTACGTGGCCGATATGGAGCACCTGGCTTTTAATTCTGCCCGCATCCCATCGCCGCCGATCACGTGGGCGCAGGTTCTATCTGCGCCGCAGCCCTATCTGTTTCCAGCCGGCATCAATGGGGGAACAGTGTCCGACGCCCTGCTGGCGCAATATGCTGCCGCCGGGGGCCGGTGGATGGACGCTTCAGGCCAGCCGTCACTGGATGCCGCGCCGTTGACACAGATGTTGAGCCAGCTCAAGGCCGCTCAGCAGGCCGGCGCGATCTCGGCCAACGTCTTGAACTTTGCTTCGGCAGACGACACCTGGCAGGCGTACCTGGGCCGGCCGGAGCAGATGGTGAATGTGCGCGCCTCGCGGTTTATAGCGCAGCGCGCGACGATTTCGGGCACACTGGCCGCGCCGCTGCCGGGCTACTCGGATGAACCGGCGCGGCCCATCGCGCGCGGTTGGGCATTCGTCGTGCCGACGCGTAACGCAACTCGAGCCGCTGCCGCTGCTGCGTTGATCAAATGGTTGGTGTCGCCGGAGAACGAAGGAGCCTGGGCGCGCTCCGCCAACCTGCTACCGGCGCACCGCGGCGCATTCGACCGCGGGTATCCGCCGGATGCTGATGCTGCCTTTGCCCGCCAGGAGCTCGAGCGCGCGGTGACGCCTCCCCCGGCTCAGGTCATGCAAGTCGTCGGCCCGGCGATTCAAAAGGCGGTCGCCGATGTTCTGCGCGGCCAGGCCCAGCCCGCGGAAGCAGCCACGGCGGCCGTCGCCAGCGTGGCGCGCGCATTAAAGTGAGTCATGGAAAGCGGCATCAGCGCCGTCCGCAAGCACATTGACCGCGTAAAGGGCGGGGGCCTCGCGCGGATGGCCCTTTCGCTCATCCTGTCCGACGTGGCGGGCGGCCCGCTCGACGTGATGGCGTCCGGCCCAACCACACCCGACGTGCAGAACGTCATCGTGGGCTCGAATCGGCAGGCGGCACAAGCGGCAGTCAAGCGCGCAGAGGAGTTAGGCTTTAATGCGCTGTTACTTTCGACATTCAATGTCAACGATTTGGTTTTCATTCTAGTTGCGTGAGGAGAGAGCATGGCAATCCATTTTGGCACCGACGGCTGGCGGGCTGTCATCAGCGACGAGTTTACGTTTGAAAACGTCCGCAAGGTGGCGCAGGCCATCGCGGACTGGGTCAACGAGTTCAACGGTCACGCCCCGGCGGCGATGGTGGTAGGCTTTGACACGCGCTTTCTTTCCGACCGCTATGCAATCGAGGTATCGCGCGTGCTGGCGGCCAATAATATAAAAGTGCATCTCACCCAGTCCGATGCTCCGACGCCGGCGGTGTCGTTTGCGGTCAAGCAATTGGGCGCGCAGGGCGGCGTCATGATCACGGCCAGTCACAACGCGCCTCGGTATAACGGCATCAAGCTCAAGGCGTCCTATGGCGGCAGCGCGTCGAACGAGGACTGCCGCCGCGTAGAGTATCATCTGGAGCGCGGCGTCGAGGTCAGCTCGATCGAATACGCAACGGCAAGAAAGAGCGGCCTGATCCAGCGCTTCAACCCCGAATGGATGTACAACGCTCACCTGGAAACGCTTGTCTCCCGCGAGGTGATTGCTTCGCGGCATGGCCGGTTCGTTGTGGATCCCATGTACGGCTCCGGGCGCGGCTACATCCGTGATTGGCTCAAGGGCACTGGTTGGGAGGTAAATGAGATTCGGGGCGAGATGAACCCCGGCTTTGGCGGCGTCCACCCCGAGCCGATTATGCCCCACCTCAATGCGCTGCGCGAAGCCGTGCTGAGCTCGAGCTGCCTGTTCGGCGTGGCAACCGACGGTGACGGCGACCGCACTGGCGCGGTGGACGACCGGGGCCTCTTTGTTGATCCGCACTGCATCTTTGCTTTGACGCTGCGTTACCTGGTCGAAAACCGCGGCTGGCGCGGGACAGTGGTCAAGACCGTCAGCACCACACGCATGATTGACCGGTTATGCCAGCGTTACGATTTGCCGGTGGTCGAGACGCCCGTGGGGTTCAATCACATCGCCGACCTGATGATGACGCAGGACGTGCTCATCGGCGGTGAAGAGTCCGGCGGCATCAGCATCAAAGGGCACATCCCCGAAGGCGATGGTATTTTGTTCGGACTGCTCCTGGTGGAAATCGTCGCCGCTTCCGGCGCCACGCTGACTGAGCTGGTGGACAGTCTGCACGCGGACGTAGGGCCGGCTCACTATGCCCGGCGCGACATCAAACTGGCTCGCCCGGTCAACAAAGCTGAGATGACGGCCCGGCTGGCGAACGATGCGCCGTCGAACATTGCAGGCGTGAGCGTGGAACGCGTCCAGTCCAACGACGGGGTCAAGTACCTGATGGCCGACGGCGGCTGGCTGCTCATCCGGCCGTCCGGCACAGAACCGGTGCTGCGCGTGTATGCCGAAGCGCCGGATGTCCAGACGGTCGAGCAGTTGCTTGGATATGGGCAGTCGGTCGCAGCCACAGCCTGATCATCGGACCGCCGAGGTAAGTCGGCAAGTCACGGTTCCAACTTGATCACCGTGTTGAACGGGTCTCGCTGCCAAGGCGCGCAGGTGAGCGTCATCTCCTGCCCGCTCCGCTCCAGCCTGACGGGCGAGCCGTCCTTCAGCAGTGTCGCGCGAGTGATAGTGTCCGGTGCGCCGCGCAGCCGGATACAATCGCTGACATAGTCGAGCACGTGGATGTAATGCGTCTGCCCCCGGCGAGTGCTGGCCACCGTGCCGTCGGCGGATGGCGAGATAACGCCGCCGCGTGTCCCGTAGATGGACTTGCCGTTCACTTTGAGCCACTCGCCCACCTCACGCAATCGCTCAGCCTGGATAGGCAGGATTTCGCCCTCTGCCGTCGGGCCGACGTTGAGTAAGAGGTTCGCCCCGACGCTGGCGGAGCGCGTCAACAGGTGGACGAGCCGCCGCGATGACTTGTGGTTGTGGTCATTCGCGTTGACGCCCCAACTGTCATTGATCGTCATGCACACTTCGAGCGGCAAGGCCGAGAGAGTCGTCGTATTGAACCCGGCGGTGTTTTGGCCGGGCAAATCCTGCTCCAGGCCCTGAACGTCTTCGCCGGGCAATGGGTCGTCGTGGCGATTATTGAGGACGACGGCGTGCGGCTGAAATGTGTGAATCATGTCATAGAGTTTTTCATACTCGAATGAACCCCCCGGTCGAAAATGCTCGCGATCACCCTCCAGCGCAGCACGCGGCCAATCACCATCAAACCAGACGCAGGCGATCTGACCAAAGTGGGTGCACAGCTCGCGCACCTGCCCATGCAAAAAGCCAATATACTCCGACCAGGATCGCCCCGTCTCTTGACGAAAGCGGTATGCCGGGTGATGCCAATCGAGCAGTGAAACATAGAACCCAAGGCGGATATCCCTGCGGCGAGCGCAGGCGTCGGCCAGTTCTTGGAGCGGGTCACGCTGAAAAGGCGTGTGAGTGACTTTATAGTCGCAGAGTGCAGTATCGTACAGGCTGAAACCGTCGTGATGACGACTGGTGATGACCATGTACTTGCACCCGGCGTCGGCAGCCAGGCTCACCCACTCATCGGCATTAAACTTTTCCGGGTTGAACTGTCGCATGAACGGCTCATATTCCGCCACCGGGATTCTCTCGTGGAACATGACCCACTCGCCCCGCGCAAGTAGCGAGTACAATCCCCAGTGGATAAACATGCCAAATCGGGCATCTTGAAACCACTGCAGGCCTTGCGGCGAAACTTGCTTCATGTTCAACTCCTCGCGCTATCTTGCACAGCATTCACCTTCGCAAATCTTCCGACAGCGCATCCTCCTTATTCCACTCCCATCGCCTTCAGGTTATCGTAACTGATTTCGAGACTATCGAACGGATCACGCTGGCACACGTCTTGCTCAACAGCGTACCACTCGACTCCGGCTTCCCGGCAGGCTTGCAGGATGGCAGGCCAGTTGAGGTTGCCTTCGCCAACTTCGGCCATTGCCTGCGTTCCATTGAGCATGAGCATATCCTTGAGGTGAACGACGGGCATACGCCTGGTCATCTTTTTGATCCAGGCGACCGGGTCGCCGCCGCCATGCTGGATCCAGTAGGTATCCAACTCGGCTTTCAGGTAGCGCGGATCGGTCTCCTCATAGATCAAGTCGAGGCCGGTGCGCTTGCCAAAGCGGACGAACTCAAAGCTGTGGTTGTGATAGCTGAAGGTGAGACCGGCTTGGCTCAGCTTTTCGCCGATTGCGTCCGCCTCGGCAATAAATCGCCGGAACCCTTCTTCGCTCCCGCGATACTCTGGCGGCATACTGCCGACGGCGACGTGCTTGCAGTTCCACAGATGATGCTGGGCGATGATGGCATCAAGGTCTTGCCAGGGCCAGGCAGCTCGTACGTGTGTGATACAGACCGTCAAGCCCGCATCGTCCAGAATGGACTTGACCTCGGCGTCGGGAATTGGCCCGATGGCCGACACCTGCACCGCCGTGTAGCCTATGTCGCGAATCCTTTTCAGAGTGACCGCCAGGTCATCCGCACTCTTGGTGAACTCGCGCACTGTGTATAGTTGCGCGGCAAGAACGGGTCGCATATTCTTGACTCCTCAGGCAGCGGCCTTGAATCACCCTCATCTCAATAGCCGCAGCCGGTACACAAAACTGTATTGCGGATCGAGTAGCCGATAGTGCTCTAACGTGTCCGGGCCGCAACTGGCTGTGCCCAGTCCGCGTTGGGCGTGATCGAGGTTGAGCATCACCTCGGCGCGTGGTTTGAGATCGATTGTATGCGTGGCGTTGAACAAGTCGTCGGCTGTGAAATGGCTGGCAGAGAATTCAATCGTCGGGTCGCCCACAACGCACAGGCCGTGCCCTGCCGCATCCGCCAGCGAGAGCCAGCGCACCTCCGTCTTGTGACCGTGCTCTTGCGGCATGATGTATGGCACATACTCCCCCGCCACAGTGCTGCGGTAGCGCCCGACCATCGCCGACGCATTGCGATCAACATAGTTTTCCCACGGCCCGCGCACGATAAGATTTTTGTCCGCGCCAAACTCGGCCAGCGTGCCGGTTGCCTTGTCAAAGACGGCATGGATATGGCCCACGTCCAGGGTAATGGCTTGGTCGCTCTCGTCGGCCCGGCACGACGATGGGCGACCAGCCCTCCGCGCGGACGGCGTCCCACGTCACCTGGTCGGGTTTGGATTTGAGATTGAATTGCCATGCGCCGTTCAGGCTCAAGAACCACGGCGAGTGATTTCTGTCCAGCGTGAGCGCGTCACTCGCCCGAGGAAATGGCACGAGTGTGGCGCGGGGAGGCAGCTTGCCAAGACCCGGCAGTTGCGGCATCTCCCAGGTTCTTGCGCCGGACAGGTAAAGCAGAGGCAAGACAGAATGGCTGGTGTCTGTCTTCATGGCTCCACCTCAATGGTTCTCCGGGCGGCCGCTGGGCCAGGTCTGGTTGTGAATCGGAGCGAGCATCTGCATGACCTGCGCAAGCAATTCTTGATCCATCGGCTCTTCTACCCAGCGCACATTCTTGGACACATTCTCCGGGCTGGCCGTGCCCACCAGCGTCGTCGCAAGATCGGGATGGGCAACGCTGAATTGAAGCGCCAGCCTGGCTAGTTCCGCGCCGCGCTCGCGGCACAAGGCCGCTGCCCTGGCGCAGGCTGCCTTGACCTCTTGACCAGCCGGGTGCCACTTGGGCGCGCCTCGGTCGGAAAGCAATCCCATGCTCAACGGCGAGGCATTGATAATGCCAACCTGTTTCGCTTTGAGGTCAGGCGCCAGCGCGTCCAGCGCGGTGTCATTCAAGCTATAGTGGCAGTACGACAGAATCGTATCCAGCTCGGCGCGCTCTAGCACGTAGCGAAAGATTTTGAGTGGCAGCCCGGTCACGCCGACAAAGCGCACCTTGCCCCTCTCTTCAAGTTGGCGCAAGGCGGGCAGTGTCTCGTTCACCACTTGGTCAAGATCACCAAACTCGATGTCGTGGCATTGGATGATATCCACATAGTCCACGTTCAAACGAGCCAGGCTTTCGTCTACGCTGGCGGTGACACGCCCGGCAGAGAAATCGAACAGGTCATCGCCATAGCGCCCCACTTTGGTCGCCAGGTAATACTGGTCGCGCGGGATCCCTTTCAGCGCCTTGCCGAGGATGGTCTCGGCCTTGGTCAGGCCATAGTAAGGCGACACGTCAATCAAGTTGATCCCCAGGTCCAGGGCAGTCTGCACGGCGCGAATGCCCTCCGCTTCATCCACCGGGCGGAACACACTACCCAGCGACGACGCGCCAAAACTCAGCGCCGAGACTTTTAACCCCGTTTTTCCGAGAACGCGGTATTCCATGCTGGCTGTCTCCGTGTGTGAATGGCACAAGCTTGAGTGATGCGTCAATTGAGTATACCATGCGGCCCTCACACAGCCAAATGGAAGGCTACGCGCAATTGACTATTGACAAACGCTCGGCGTTATCATATCATTGTGAATGCGGCATGATGATCGCGCATCTCGGGTTGTGACTTGGAAAAACGCGTCCGAGTTCTTCACGACAGACTGTAAAGCGAACAGAGGGCGCAGAGTTTGCTGGATCATCTCTGCGCCCAGTGTCTTTGTTCGAGGCGTCGAGTGCGGTATCACATCGCATGAAAGGAGGTGAACTGCCCCAAGAGCTTTTCAGCCAAATCATGGGGCAAGCTTGGTTGACAACCGTTATCACGCACAAGGAGCTAAACCATGAAAACCTATACGCGTTTACTCTCGATCGTGTGCGCTCTGGCTGCCCTCGTTGTCATCTTCCTCTTGTTGGCAGCGCCGACTGTTGTCGGACAGTCGGCTTTAGCCATTCTCCCTCCTGAGCCTGATTCACAGCCGCCAGATGTGCAGTCGCCTACAATCGAACAAGCCCCCACAGTAGTCGTTTTCCCGCCGGATCCCGGCTGGCCCGAATACGCTCAGCGGGAAATCACGGTTCACCCCGAGCCGCCTATCCTGGGCCAGCCGACCGAAATCTGCGCCTGGGTCGTCAACACCACCGGCGTCACGCAGACCGTCACGCTAGATTTTGGCGTGGCAGACTTTGGCATCGGCCTTCCCTTTGCGCCCGTCGGCGCACGCACCATAGAAGTTCCACCCTTTAGCAAGGCCAGGGCCTGCATCGCATGGATTCCTCGACAGCCCGGCCACCAGTGCATCCAGGTGATTTTGCACCAACCGCAACAGCCAGATCAAAAGAGCCAGCGCAACATTGACATCTGGGAAGCGTTCAAGCTTGGCAGTCCGGCCGTCACCGTCTTTCCGGTGCAGAACAACACCGGCCAGACGACCGATATCCAGATGTCACTCGTGTTTACCAAGACTGGCTGGCAGGCTTTCCTCGACCCGCCCATCTTGACCAACATGCTGGCGAACGATATCCGCCCTGTGACGCTCACGGTCATCCCACTTGCTCCCCCTTTGGGTACCCGCGAGCCGATCGTGGATGTGGAAGCCCATGACGCGCGTGGCCTCTTGATCGGCGGCTTTCGCAAGATGGATTGGCCGCCGGTGCCGCTGCACATTCCGCGCGATCCGCCCTATGCCGAAAGCGAAATCGCCGTCGAGCCTTATCCGCTGATGGCGGGCGAGCCAACGCGCATCTGCGTCGGGCTGCGCAACTTGAGCGATGCTCCACAGATGGTGGACGTCGGCTTGGAAGTCTCGCAACGACTCGGCATCGGCCTGCCGTTCTTTCCGATTGACCATCAGACGGTGGTGATCCCGCCACACGGAGTCGTCCGGGTCTGCACGATGTGGGTCCCGCCGGTGGCCGGGCAGTTTTGTGTCCAGGTGCGCCTTACCGATCCGGAGGGACGTTACGTGGAACAGATCAGCCAGCGCAACCTGGACGTGAACGAGATCCTGATTCCGGGGCAACAGGTTCCCTTTACATTCCCGGTGCAGAATCCCAATCTGTACGCGACCGTCATCACCATGTCGGCAATGCACGTCAGCTCGTTCTTTGATGTGTTCTTTGATATGCCGATCCTGTCGTTGGGGCCAGGCGAGGTGCGCTCGGTAACGCTGTTCGTCAAGCGTCTGCCCGGCCCGATGCCAGAGCCCGGTACACTCATCGCCGACATCGAAGCGCGCTTTGTGAACGAGCAACAACAAGAAGTGCTGCTCGGCGGAATCCGCAAAGAGTTCCATCCGCCGATTCCGATCCACCGGCCCGACGACCCGCCCTATGCCGAGCGCGAGATCAGCATCGAGCCGTATCCGCCGCGCGCGGGCGAGCCGACGGAAATCTGCGTCGAGCTGCGCAATCCAACCGACTTTCCTCAGACCATCTGGGTCGAATTTGCCTGGGCCAACTTTGGCATCGGGCTGCCGTGGCATCCCTTCCATGGCCAACTCGTGACCTTGCCACCGCATAGCATCCTCAAAAAGTGCACCATGTGGGTGCCGCCTTTCGCCGGACACTTTTGCGTGCAAGTGAGCCTGATAGATCCCGACCAACGCTTCCCGACGGTGCGCAGCCAGCGCAACATGGACGTAGACGAAGTGTTCGTGCCGGGCCGATGGACCAAGCCCCTTGTCTTCCTGGTGGGCAACCCGTTCACGCAAGCGAGGGACATCGAACTTGGCGCCATCGTCCATCTGCCAGGATGGATCGCCGATGTCCAGCCACTGCTGTTGACCCAGGTCGCGCCAGGAGACATGAAGCCGGTCACACTCACGGTGCAGTCACCCGCCGGAGTGCCCCTGCCGCCGGACGACACACCCGTCGTGGATGTGGAAGCCTACGCAACCGGGCAACTCATCGGCGGATTCCGCAAGGTCTATCGCCCGCCCGTGCCGATTCACCGACCTGGCGACCCGATCTATGCGGAGTCCGAAATCAGCATCAATCCCTATCCGCCGCGCGAACGAGAGCCAACCGAAATCTGTGTGGACATGCGCAACCCGACTGACGCCCCGCAGACGATCACGGTGACGTTCGCCGTGGCCAACTTTGGCATCGGCCTGCCCTTCCACGACATCGCTCGCCCCATCGCCGTGACCTTGCCGCCCAACAGCATCAAGCGAGTGTGCGTCACGTGGGTGCCGCCGTTCGGCGGGCATTTCTGCGCGCAGGTCACACTCCAGATGCCCGGGCACGACCCGGTGTGGAGCCAGCGCAATATGGACGTGAGCGAAATCCTCATACCGGGCGTGCCATCGACGCTGATCTTCCCGGTAGGCAATTCCACCACACGCGCGGTGACGGTGACGCTGGGACTGGTGCCGCACCTCGAATGGGACGTCAGCCTGTCTCAGGATGTGTTGCGCAACCTGCAGCCCGGCGACAGGCGGATGGTCACACTGGTTGTGACACGGCCCCTGGACGCACCTGAGCCGGAACCCGACCAGCCAGTGGTGGACGTGGAAGGCTTTGTCGGCGGCCAACTGCTCGGCGGATTCCGCAAGGTCTATCGTCCACCCGTGCCGATCCATGTGCCCAAGGACCCGGTGTATGCCGAGTCTGAAATCTTTGTAGACCCATATCCCACCCGGCCCGGCCTGCCCACGCTGTTGGGCGCAGTTGTGTTCAACCCTACACCCTTGACTCAGTTCGTCACCGTGACTTTTGAAGTGGCAAACTTTGGGATCGGCCTGCCCTTCAGCACGGCAGGGATCGCGACGCCAACCATGGTGATCAAGATTCCGCCGTTCGGCGCGGCCCGCGCCAAGACAATCTGGATTCCACCATTCGGAGGCCATTTCTGTGTGCGAATATGGCTGCATTCAGCCGGGCACGAGCCGGTCTGGAGCCAGCGCAACATTGACATCGGTGAGCCGCTCAAGTTGGGCGAGCCGCACGCGCGCCGCTTTGTCATCGGCAATCCCATGACCGAGGTCGTGACGATTACGCTGGCGCTGGTGAACCATCGTCCCAACTGGACGGCTGTGGTGTGGCCGGAAGTGTTGCCGGGCATGGCGCCCGGTATGACGCGGACGGTGGTTCTCACCGTGACGCCGCCGTTGCCGCCTATTGGGCCGGAGCGTGAACGCGAGCTTGTGAGCCTGGCCGACGAGCAGCCTATCGTAGACCTGGAAGCCTACGTGAACGGAGAACTGATCGGCGGCATCCGCAAGATCGCCAAGCCGCCCATCCCGTTGCACAAGCCGCAAGATCGCCCCTACGCCGAGTCCGAGATCGCCGTCACGCCCTATCCGCTCCTGGCGGGCCGGCCGGCCACGATCACGACCCAGATCATGAACACGAGCGAAGAGACACAGACGATCCAGGTCGAGTTCCGCGTGGCTAACTTTGGCATGGGCATCCCGTTCACCAACACCAACATTGTGCCGACCGCGACGCTCGTGACGCTGGGGCCGGGCATCAGCATGACGGTGGGGGCTGTGTGGATGCCGCCCTTTGCCGGGAACTGGTGTATCCAGATCACGCTGCGCGATCCCAACAATCAGTATCCGCCGCAACATAGCCAGCGCAACGTCGTGGTGGAACGGCGGCCGGCCAACTCGTGTGAGCCGATTGTCAAGGATTTCTGGCTGGCGAACTCGACCGGACTGACCGTCACAGTGACGCTTGGCTCAAGCGCCGTCAACCTGCCGCCCGGCTGGACCTATAGCACCAACATCACGGAGACTGT
>CAYGWJ010000114.1:0-21338 GCA_964353405.1 uncultured Anaerolineae bacterium | reverse complement strand
GCAACATCCTGCGTGTCCTTTTGCGGCAAGACCTGGCTCACTTCCAAAAAGCCAATCGCCTTGAAGCGAAAGCTGATGGGCGCCTGGAGCGCCAACCCGTTCTTTGCGCGGGCGGCTTCCGAGACTTGCACCTCGTAATTCGCGTCGCGCGCAAAGCCGTCGCCCGCCGGGACAAAGCGCACGGTCTTGTCGTCGTCCCAGCGCAGCGTGCCCTGAATAGTGGGCTGCACCTTGAACGCGCTCTCCACCGAGACGCGGTCCATCGGCTGGTTGAACGTCAGGACCACGGGGAAAGTCACAGGCTGCTCCTCGCCGCGATCCGGCGCACGGGTGACGAGCACCGGCGGCAGGGGTGGGAGATTGGGCGTGGCAGTGGGCGCGAGCGTCGCGGTCGCCGCGATCTTTTGCGGCTGCGGCGGCACGGGCCGGCTGATGCTGCACGACATCGTCACGATGCTGATGATGGTCACCGTGACGAGAATCGCACGGGCGTTACGTTGGGAAATCATGGGAACCTCCGAGTCGGCAAATCTGCAAAACGTAAATTCGCAAATCTGTGTTGTGACCCACTATCCGCTGCTTCTATTGTACCTCAAAGATAGTGGGAGGCAACCTGCACAAAGCGCAAACACGTGAGGCGCGTTCATTACGCCTCACGTGCTTGCGCATCCCGGAACTTTTACCGAGGCGCCCACTTGACCGCGTCGAACGCGATGAGGCGCGTCAGCAGTTTCAAACGATCGGGGGGGCGCTGGCGGAACGACGAGCCGCCTTGACACGGCGGCCCGTCGCTCCCTGCATTCCAGCTTACTTGATGGCAAACGTTACCTGGATGCTCATGTTCACTTCCAGCTCGCCCGGCTGAATCGGCGCACCGCCGCCGCCCAGGCCGGTCGCCGCGCTCATGCGCGCGCCTTCATAGACCGGGCCAGGCCCGCCGATGACTTCACTCACGCTCACCACGTCGCCCAGCGTAACGCCCGCCAGCCTGGCCAGGCTTTCTGCGCGCGCCTTTGCATCGGCAATCGCCTTGGCGCGTGCGTCGGCCTCTAGCTTGCTCGTGTCATCTACGCTAAAGTTGACGCCATACACATTGTTCGCTCCAGCCGCCACGACCTTGTCCAGCACGTCGCCCAGCTTGGTCACATCGCGCACGGTCACGTTGACTTGATTGTTCACTTGATAGGTCGTCGGCCCCAGGCCCTTGCCGTCCGGGCCGGGCTGTCGCTGAGTATAGACGCCATAGTTTGTCGTCTGAATATCCTTGTCCGCAATGCCCAGGTCTTTGAGTGTGTCGAGCAGCCTGGTCATCTTGTCCTTGTTGTCAGCCACAGCCTTCTGAACCGAGTCGGAGTCTGTCTCGATGCCAACGCTGATGTGCGCCACATCCGGCGTGCCGGCCGCTCTGCCCATGCCCACGACGGTGATGCCGCGCCCGACAGACGGAGCGGCCTGATTGACGACAGCGACCGGCTGCGCCAGGTTCGGCCCACCGCCGGATACATTCGCGGGCTGTGCACCAGTGGCCGAGGCCGCCGGCGTGGAAACCGTTGAGCAGCCGGCTGAAAGAAACGCGACCAACATCGCGGTCACGATCAACATCCCACTGAAAAATATCTTGTTCTTCAACATGGTTATTGCCTCCACTTTTTCTATTCAGGCTTTTTTGCCCTTCTCAGATACAAGACGACTGAACCGGTCGAAATGTTCCAACGTCGGAAATAAAAACGTAAAGCGCTACCCATCACGCCTCACGTTTCATGTTTTCAGACCTTGGCCTCGAGTTGCATACTGCAATCCGAAATCAAAAGCCAGACATCTAGCAGCTTGTCGGAGAGCCTCTTGTAGGGCAGGTTTCCATACCTGCCCCCCAGCGCGGCGGCTATGGAAAGCCGCCCTACAAAGTCGCCTCTCCGACAGGCTACTAGGGCGAGAGCCGATGTATGTCACGCGGGAACAGCGACGCTTGGCGCAGGTTGGCGAGGCCCGCCATCAGCATCACGAATCGCTCCAGCCCGATGGCGAACCCGCCATGCGGCGGCATCCCGAAGCGAAACGCCTCCAGGTAGCCCGCGATGCTTTCCGGCTCGATGCCTTTGGTCCGTGCCGCTTGTACGAGTTGCGAGTAGACATGAATGCGCTGCCCGCCGGTGACCAGTTCCGTGCCTCGAAACAGCAAGTCAAAGCCGTTGGTCACCGTCGGGTCGTGCGGCGCCGGCATGGTGTAGAACGGGCGCTTTTCCGTCGGGTAGCCGGTGACGAACAGGAAATCGCTCCCTAGCTTTTCTCGCGCCCAGTCACCCAGCCATTTTTCGTCCGCCGGCGCCAGGTCAGGCTCGCCGCGTGGATCCCATCCAGCGTTCTCGGCCATGAGCGCCTGCGCCGCGCGGAAATCAATTTCCGGGATGGCCTCGGGAACCTGCGGCAGGTTCACCCCGGCGAGTGCCAGGTCAGGGGCGTGCTGCTGCTGCACGTGGTCAAGCATGGCGGCGATGAGCAGGTTGAGGACAGCCATCACGTCGTGATGGTCGCGGATGAAACCCAGCTCCACATCCAGGCTGACGTATTCGTTGAGGTGGCGCACGGTCGCATGCGGTTCGGCGCGGAACACCGGCCCCACCTCGAACACGCGCTCGAACACGCCCACCATCAACTGCTTGTAGAACTGCGGGCTTTGCGCCAGATAAGCCTGCTTGCCGAAATAGTCAACCGTAAAGACATTCGCGCCGGATTCCGTCGCGCTGCCCACAAGCTTGGGCGTCTGTACCTCGGTAAAACCCTGCGACGTGAGGTAGGCGCGGAAGGCTGCCATCAGCCCGGCCTGGATGCGAAACAGCGCGCGTCGTGCCGGGTGACGCAGGCCGACCGGCGCGTGATTGAGAAACACGTCGAGGCTGGCCTTGACCTCGCGCTTGTTGATGGACAGCGGCGGCGGCTCGGCGATGGGGACGAGCACGCGCACGACGCAATCGCGCAGCTCGGCCCCGCCTGGCGCCTGCGGCTCGGTCACCACCATGCCTTCGACTTGTAGGATGGATTCGACCTGGCAATGGGCAAGCGCGGACACGTCTTGCAGCACGGCCTGGAAAGTGCCAAAACCATCGCGCACGACCAGAAAACTCAGACTGCCCATCTTGCGCAGCGCGTGCAGCCAGCCTGCCAGCTTGACGCGCTGGCCGACATGCTGAGCTGCTTCGGTTGTTCGAATGCGCTCCATAGTGGCCTCCAGTAAAATGTAAAGCGTAAAACGTAATGGGCGCACCCATTACGTTTTACGTTTCACACTTGGGCTTAAACACATCGGCCCCTCGTTCCAAGGACGAGGGGCCACACTCGTGGTGCCACCTTGGTTCAATCAGCAGACTGATTCCATCCAGGTCGTCTGCCGACTGCGCTCCATCGCTGTAACGGGCGAACCCGTGCCGATCTACTACCCCCTTCTCCCTGATAGGGAGAAGGGATGGGGATGAGGGTTCGACCGGTCCGCTCCAGAGTGTCGTTCGGAGAGTCCGGAGGCGGCGCTTTCACCTGATCCGCCGCTCTCTGCGCTCCGTGTGCGCTCCCTTATCTGTCTCTATCCTCGCGAGTGGCGCGGACTATACCGCAAGTCGGCGCGGCTGTCAACCGGCGCGGCGCGGCCAAGGCAGGCTACGCCCGGCGCTGTGATAGCTCGGCATAGGCTGCGGCCATCGCCAGCGTATCCGCCACAGCGGACAGCAATTCCAAATCCTCATCCGTGAAAGCGCCAGGCTGCCGGCTGTACACGGCAAGCACGCCGAGCAAATGTTGACCGATGCAAATCGGCGCGGCCATTTCGGAGGCAGGTGCAGCAGCGCGCTGCGTCTGCAAGCTGGCCCCGGCACTCTTGACGATGTCATCGTCCGGCGGCACACAGCGCGCCAAGATTTCTTGCGCTGCGTCGCCGACGGCGGCCCTGGCGGCAAGGGCCTGGCTGGCATCGAGCAGGAACGCGGCCACGGTGGGCCACTGGGTGGAGGCCCGAACAGCGCGCACGGCCTTGGCCAGCGTCGAGTCCAGGTCAAGTTGGGTGGCAATCTGGCTGACCTCGTACACCAGGCTCAACCGATCGGTGAGGCGCGTCATCTGGTCATACATCTGGGCGTTGTCCAGCGCCAACGCCACCTGGTCGGCCGCCTCGGTCAACAACCGCTCGTGTTCCTCGGAAAAGTGGCGCGGCTGAGAGTGCATCAGCGTGATAACGCCCACGGTCATATCGCGGCTGATGAGCGGCACAGCCATCGCCGAGCGGAAGAGCGCCGGATCGCCGGGCAGCGCAGTCCAGCGCGGATCGGATACCGTGTCCGCCACACGCGCCGTCGCTCGCTGGCGCACGGCCCAGCTTGCCAACCCCTCGCTCATCACCTGGCCCACGCGCGGGCGCGCCTCTGGTGCGCCCCGGTCTGGCTTGACGAGCAGTTGCCGGGCGACTCGCCCGTTTGCGTCCAAGAGGAACAGGCTGCCATGCGTCGCGCCGGTGAGCGCCACACAAATCGTCAGCGTGTTTTGGAGTGTCGCTTCGAGCACAGGTCGCTGGCCCGTGGCCCGCGCCACAGTGAGCAGATTTTCGGCCAGCATCTTTTGCCGACCCAAATCCTGGCGCGCTGTGCGCAGCGTAGCGACGGACTCGTTGAGCGAGACGTTCGTGCGTTCGAGCTCGGCTTTCGATTCAGCCAGCTTTTTCGTTCGACTCGCCATGCCCAGGAGCTGATACGTGAGCCAGGCGATGGCGAGAGCCGATGTAACGACCCACGCCAGCGCCATCGGGCTGGCCTGCCTCGAGAGCCACGCGCCAATCGCGACAAAGATGACGCCCAGGACGCCGGCGACGATCGCTCGCCGTTTGACGAATCTTCCAACCCATGGAGAGCGTGGCTGGTTGTTCACGTTCCACCTCTACGGCACAACTTTAACTGTGAGATCTCGCTCGACTCTACTGCCGTCTTTGCCCATCACAATCAACCGGTAATTCGTCGTCTGGGTTGGTTGAAACTCCTCATCGCCGCGCCCCGTGACTTCTACGCGCGTTTTCGATCCTTCTTTGAGATACACCGTCTGCGCGCACGCTACGACCCAACTAATCAGCACGTTGCTACCCGCCTTGATCTCATCGGCGCTGGCCTCAAAGTGGCTGATGATGGGCGCGCCGCCGCATCCGGCCATCTTGACCGTATAGGCAAAGCGCTGCTCGCTTTTGTCTTTGTTGACGACGCGCAGCGTGTACGTAAAAGTGTCATCCGGGCAAACCACGAGCGTGTCATGCCCGACCACCGGATTATCTCCCGAGCCGCTGTTGAGGAACACCGCCTCGACATTGTCCACATCCCAGCGCAGCGTGGTGCATTCGCCCGGCGACAGTTCTGCTTTGTCGGCGCGGAACGCGGTATTGGAAGCTGGCGCTGCGGTTGACACCACGGGCAAGCGGGTGGGCAAAGGCGGCGCGCTGGCGATGGGCAAAGCATCTGCATGGGCGACTGCTCCGACATTAACATTGGCCGCCAATACCCAGCCATGCTCGTCGGGGCTGGCCGGGAATTCAATCTGCCACCACGACTTGTCGGCGTTGCGCCCGGTGAGCTTGACAGAAAGCCCGGGCGCCAGGCTCGCCAACAAGGTGTATCCAGCGCCAGGGCCGTTGCGGATGTTGGTTTGCAGCTTGGTCGTACCCGTCAGGGTAAGAGTTGCGGTGATGGTTGGCGTGGCTGGCGGGGCCGTGGGCGGTGCGGTTGGCGAAGCAGGTATGGGCGTGGGTGAAGGCGCAGATGGGACCGGCGCAGCGGGCACGTCGGTGGCCTGGGGCGTGGTGGTGCTTGTCTCAATCACTACGGCGGTGATCGTCGGTGGAACGGTCAGGCCCGGCGCGGTGCAGGCCAGCATTGCCAGGAGCCAGGCCACGCAAGCAATAAACACAATGAGCAATCCAGAACGTTGGGGGAACATGGGCGCCTCCTGAATGGTTTTATCTTCGATTGATCGCGACCACGCCGGCCACGATGAGCGCACCGCCGAGGACTTGACCCCACGTAATGCGCTCGCCCAGCAGCACCACGCCGCTCAACACGGCAAAAAACGGCACGAGGTAGTTGAACGCCTGCACACGCGCTGCGCCCAGGTAACGGATGCCGTTCAGCCAGATGATGTAGGCGAACACGGTGCAGAGCAGCGACAGGAATGCGACCGACCACCAGACGCTGGCCGGCCACGTCAACGTCCGCGGCCAAAAATCCAGCGGCGCGAGCGCCACGAGCGGCAGACCGGCGAGCGTGAGCGTGGTGGCCATCACGCGCGCCTGCGGATGGCGGCGCATCACCACCTGGCCCACGACACCATAACTTCCCCACACACATGCCGCCAACAGGACCAGCACATAGTAGACGAGGTCTTGGGGGTCGAATTGAACGCCTTCCCCAAACGCGACGACGATGACCAACCCGGCGAATGACACAACCAATCCGAAAATCTTGAGCGGCGTAATGCGCTCGCGCAAAAAGAGGGCCGAAAGCACCGCCGACACCGCCGGGGAAAGCGCGATGATGAGGCTGGCTGTTCCGGCAGGCACGCGCGTCTCACCCGTGTTGAGCGCCAGGTGATACGTGGTGACCCCCGCCAGCGCCATGAACAAGACTTTAGGCCATTCCTCGCGCAAGAGTTGCCACGTCCCGGCGCGGTCGGTCGCCAACAGGAACCCGCCCAGAAGAATTACCACCGGCAGAAAACGCGCCGCCGCCAACTCGACCGGCGTCATGAACTGGACGGCGTGCCGGATAGCGACAAACGCATTGCCCCACACAACTGCCAGCACCGTGAGGCTGGCGTAAATCTGAACTAGGCGCGAGGTCGAGAGTTTGGAATCAGGCATGGAGGATCATCGTGGTGCACGCCTCTTTTTCATTCGCTTGCCAGTTTCCACAAATCCCTTGTCAGGAATTGTTGAAAGCTGTGAATCTGTTCGCGCAACCGTTCGTTAGCTGATTGCCACGTAATCATTCAGCGTTTCAAACGCCGACGTGTCCTGCACACTTTCCCAAGTCAGCCAGGGCCACAACCTTCATCGGATGGATTTCCTCCGTTCAGCATTTTCAAGATCATACTGGATCCATTTTTCAATGGGCCAATCTTCGACCAACTCGATTCTCTCAGCGGCCCACTGGCAATACTCGGTCGAAATGTCGCAGCCTTTCCACTTGCGCTTGAGCTGCTCAGCCACGACAGCCGTAGTGCCAGAGCCAAGAAACGGGTCAATCACCAGGTCGCCGGGGTTCGACGATGCCAAAACGATTTTCCGCAGCAACTCTTCCGGCTTTTGCGTGGGATGCAGAGTCTTTTCGTGCATCCCGTTGCACGTAGTCGGAATCTCCAAGACATCCTTTGGCTTAGCCCCTTTCGGGTGCGGCTGCCAAAGCTGATGCGCGTGTCCTTTGCCATATTGGCTGGTCTCGGCCTGCGGATGTTCAGGGTATTTGAGTGTGTGATTTCCGTAAGGAATCCGCACATCATCAATGTTGAATGCAAAGTGTTTGCTTTTCCTAAAATGCAAGATGCTCTCGTGCGAGCGCCCCCAATCGGCGCCCAGGTTGGCTTTGTTCTTATAGTGCCACACGAGCCACCGGCAGCCCTTGAAGAAGCGTGATGCTGGAAGCCTTAGGTCAGCCAGTATCTCGGAGAATCCACAGATGTAGAGCGTGCCAGTTGGTTTGAGCACACGAGCGGCCTGTTCGATCCATTCGAGTGACCATTCGACGTACTCTTGCTGAGACTCGAAGGTATCCCATTCGGCTTTGTGGATGTTGTACGGAGGATCGGCAAAAACGAGATCAACCGATTCGTCTGGCAAAGAGCGCAGCCAGGCCGTCGCGTGGCCAATCCAAACTTGGCCATTGGGATGCGAATAGAAGAGTACCGGGGCTTGTGTGTCGAACGTCGAGGGAATCTGGACATATGTTCCCGTGAGCATGGGCCGGCCAAAAAAGCTGGGAGCCTTTTGAGTGCGTGCATATGCCGCCGAAGGTTCTCGAACGATCACGGCTGTTTTCTCTGGTGCTTTCTTCTTGCTCATCTTGAATTCTCAGTTCCGGTTGTGGCGACTGTATCCAAGAGCTACTTGTGCGCCTGGCGCAGGTACCGTACCGTGGCTTCGGCCAATATCGCCGCGCCGATGGGCAGTGCGCGCTCGTCAATGTCGAATGTGGGCGAGTGGGCGCGGCGCTTTTCGCCCTGTCCGCTCCACGCGCCCAGGCCAAACATCGTGCCCCCTTCGCGAGCGTTTGCCACGAACACACCAAAGTCTTCCGCGCCCAAGCCAGTCTTGGGCGGCTGGTTATGTTCTGCGCCGAGCAAATCCGTTACAACTTGGCGAATCAGGTCTGCTGCAGCAGGTGTGTCATGTGCAGCGGGTTGCCCTGGCATGATCTGCAACTCGTAATCGCCGCCCCACGTGCGCGCCACGCCGAGCGCCTTTTCCAATTCCGCTACAAGATGCTGGCGTGTCTCTGCATCAGCGCTGCGGCAAGTCCCCAACAGCTCCACCGAATCCGGAATCACGTTGGTAGCCGCACCGCCATGAACACTGCACACGGAAATGACCGCCGGCTTGGTCGGGTCGCTTTTCCGCGCGACGATACCTTGAATCGCATTGAGCACCTGGCTCATGATAAAGATCGGGTCAACGGTGCGATGTGGATACGCGGCGTGCCCGCCTTTTCCGATCAGCTTGATGCGGAACGAATCTTCCGCGGCCGAGATGAGACCAGCGCCGGATACCACGTCGCCGACGGGATACTCGTTGTTGACGTGCTGTGCGAAAACAATATCCACATCCTTCATCGCGCCATCTTCGGCCATGCGCATCGCGCCGCTCTTGTCGTCATCGTCCGCCATCTCTTCGCTGGGTTGAAAGAGGAAGCGCACTTGGCCAAGCAACGGCGATTCGCGGTTCAAGTCGCTCAACAGTCTTGCTGCGCCCAGCAGCATCGCCGTGTGGGAATCGTGGCCGCAGGCGTGCATCACGCCCGGCACGCGCGAAGCATAGGATACATCGTTGGTTTCTTGAATCGGCAGCGCGTCCATATCGGCGCGAACAGCCACTACCGGCGAGCCGCTGCCCAGGTGGCCGACGACGCCGGTCTTGCCCACGCCGGTTTCGACGCGCAGGCCCATCTGGCGCAGTTCATCCGCCACGAGTGCGGCTGTCCGCGTTTCGGTGAATCCGACTTCGGGATACTGGTGAATTGCGCGGCGCCACTTCACGAGCTGATCTTTTATCGCTTGAGCACGGTCTAACACAGTTATCTCCTCGAAAAATTCTCAGTGCGCGAATGATGCCAACACCTGCGCTTGCGGTTGTTTCCCTTGTGAAGGTTCGGCGTTACCCCTTGTCCAAGACAGCCATCGTGATCCTTGCAATGCACACCAGCTTGTCTTGTTCGCTGGTGATGCGAATCTCCCACACCTGCGTCGAACCGCCGATGTGGATGGGCCGGACGATGCCGTAAACAAAACCGCCCGTCGCCGAGCGAATGTGATTCGCGTTAATGTCCAGCCCGACGCACATTTTCTTACTGGCGTCAATACACAGATATGCGGCGACGCTGCCCAGCGTCTCGGCCAGCGCGACGGACGCCCCGCCGTGCAAAAGACCCATCGGTTGAACCGTGCGGTGATCCACCGGCATTCTGGCTTTGATATAGTCGTCGCCGATTTCCAGAAACTCGATGCCGATGTGTTCGACCATTGTATTTCTGGAAAAATGGTTCAGGTTTTCCAGTGTGGCTTGAACGGACCAGATGGACATTGTCGGGTGTGCCTCCGTATTTCACAAGATCAATTCCCCACGCATCACCGTGATCGCCGGGCCGCCAACCTTGACAGTTGCAATGTCCTCGCGCGGACCGACCACCTCTACGTCACCTTCGCCGGGGCGACCGCACAGATGCCCCTGCTCGATGTGAAAGCGCGAGCCTGGCAAGATACCATGACGCACGAGGTACGCGCCCATCCCGCCGCTGGCCGAGCCGGTGAACGGGTCTTCGGCGATGCCGCCTTCCGGCGCATAGTGGCGCGCGTGCGTGTCCGCGCTCGGGCTAAAGCCGCCCAGGCAAAAGACGTGCGCCGAAAAGAACTTGTTGCGCCCGGAGAATTCTTGCAGGGCGTAGAAATCGGCGTGGATGCGCTTGAGCACGTCGAGCGACTTGACCATCACCATCAGTTGCGGCGTGCCCGTGCTGACGACTTGTGCCAGATAGCGCGTGTCGAGGTCGTCCACCGCAAGGCCAAACAGGGGTGCGACTTCGGCGTGCGTGAACGTGCGCCCGAACTCGGGCTTTTTTTGCGTCATCACCACGTGCGTCACGTTCCCTTCGCGGCCCACGATTTCCACAGGCAGCACGCCGACATTGAGTTCCATGGTAAAGGCGCCTCGGCCATCCTTGAGCGGGATACGCCCTTCTTCGACGAGCACGTGAGCCGTCGAGAGGGTCGGATGGCCTGCCAGCGGGATCTCGGTGGCGGGCGTAAAGTAGCGGAAGCGAAAGTCGGCCTTGTCGGATGGAAAAACGAACGCCGTCTCGGACAGATTCATCTCCCGCGTGATGGCCTGCATCTCCGCATCGGTCAGCCCGCGCGCATCCGGCAGCACCGCGCATGGGTTGCCTTGCAGTGGCGTTGTCGTGAAAGCATCAACCTGGATCACGGTATAGCGTCTCATGTTTACTCCATCAAACGCAAAACATGAAACGTAAACTCGTCACGTTTTACGCTTCACGTTTTACGCATCACGATTACCCATGCCGTTGCACGAATCTTCGCATCTTTTCCAACGCTTGCTCGATCTTTTCGTAAGCGGTGGCGTAAGACATGCGGACGTAGCCGCCCGCTCGTTTCGCCGAACGCGTTGCCCGGCACGCACGCCACGTGCTCTTCTTCCAACAGCGCGTTGGCAAATCCATCGTCATTCATCCCGCTGATCTCGACGGACGGGAAGGCATAGAATGCGCCTTGCGGCTCAAAGCATTTTAACCCGATCTCGTTCAGCCCGTTGACGACAAGTACCCGTCTGCGGTCATATTCCATCCGCATCCTCTGCACGTCGTCTTCACCGGCCAGGATGGCGGCCAGCGCCGCCTGTGCCGTCGTCGGCGCACTCATAATGAGCAAGAGCGCCCGGCCCGGCAAGTTGAGTATGTCGCCTTCGCCACCAGGGCGCTCCTGTCGTTGATGTCACGCGGTGACAAACTTGGCTACTTGAGCAGTGTGTCCAGCGGTGTGTAGGGCAGGCCAAAGGCAGCCGCCACGGCCTTGTAGGTGAGATGGCCGTTGTAAGTGTTAATGCCCAGGGCCAGGGCTGGATCAGCTTTGCAGGCGTTCAGCGGGCCAAGCCGAGCCAGCTTTTCAGTGTAAGGCAAAGTCGCGTTGGACAGTGCGTAAGTCGAAGTGCGCGGCACCGCGCCGGGCATATTCGCCACGCAATAGTGGAGCACGCCGTCCACAAAGTACACTGGATCGCTGTGCGTGGTCGCGTGGACGGTCTCGACACAACCGCCCTGATCCACCGCCACGTCAACGATCACGCTGCCCTGCTTCATACGGCTGATCATCTGGCGCGTGACCAGGCGAGGCGCTTTGGCCCCAGCCACCAGCACTGCGCCCACCAGCAAGTCAGCGTACTCGCAGGCAGTGGCAATGCTGAGCGGGTTGGACATCAGGGTGACCAGGTTGCCGTGCAACACCTGGGAGAGATAGCGCAGGCGATTCACGTCAATGTCAATGATCGTCACGCGAGCGCCCATGCCCAGGGCCATCTGCGCCGCGTTGGTGCCCACGATGCCGCCGCCGATGATGACCACATCGCAAGGCGTCACGCCGGGAACGCCGCCCAACAGTTTGCCGCGCCCGCCGTGCATTTTTTCCAAATAGTGCGCACCCACCTGGACGGCCATGCGTCCCGCCACTTCGCTCATCGGGGTGAGCAGAGGCAGGGAGCCATCGGCCATTTGCACCGTCTCGTAGGCGATGCCCAGTGTCTTTTTCTCCATGAGCGCGTGCGTGAGCTTTTCTGCCGCCGCCAGGTGCAGGTAGGTGAACAAGGTTAGGTCAGGGCGCAGGAAATCATACTCGGTCGGTATAGGTTCCTTGACCTTTACGACCATTTCCGCTGCCCAGGCTTGGGCGGCTGTCTGGACAATGGTAGCACCGGCTTCGGTGTACTCGGCGTCGGTAAAGCCACTGCCCTCGCCGGCGCTCGCCTGTACCAGGACGCGATGGCCTTGCCCGGCCAGCAGGTGCCCCCCACCCGGAGTGAGGGAGACGCGATACTCGTTGTCTTTGATCTCTTTGGGAATGCCGATGATCATTTTGACCTCCTGTGTAGTTTGATCGGCGATATGTATTTGATTATGACAGGGTCGTTTCGGCGCTCAACAGCCCTTGCCTGACAAGGTTACATCATTTACAATAGTTTGTCAGGTGACATCGCGCACGACAATAGTGTTACGTTATTCACGGCTTATCGCTCCTAAGCTTATCGCTCCTGAGCTTATCGCTCCTAATTGATACCGTCGGCGTGTTGGAGCGCGATGAGCAATCGTTCTTCATCGCCGACAGGCTCGCGGCGCAGCGGCTCCTGGTGGCGGCGGATGAGCGAGACGGTCAACGGGCTGCAACCGGCTTGCGCGGCCCACTGAGCGCCGATTTCCATATGTTGGCGATGAATCACAAACGGGCGGCGCACGCCGTGTGGCTCGCCGTGGGCCAGCCAGGCCAACAGGTCCGGCGCAAAGCGTTTGCTCAACACGATGATGGCGCGATGCCACGAATGGATCCGGGCAGCGGACTTGCCCACGTCGTGCAAGAGCGCTGCGGCCAGCAGGTCCGCTTGCGTGTGACCTGCGCGGCGCAACGTTCGCATCACGTTGAGACTGTGGCGCTGATCGGGGACGCTCATCTTGCGGTAAAGTTCCCGCGCGTCCGGCGGAAGCACCTCGTCGGCCTCGCGCAACTCTTCTAACGAAACGCGGGCCAGCCAGGCGTCTACAAACTGGCGCACGCGATAAAGAGCGGTTCGAAAGCCCACGGCGACCCGCCAGACGTGCCAGGTTTTCAAAGCACGACCGGACCAAGTGTTAAAAGCCCAAGATCAATCGAGCCAGGAAATTCATAGGCGGCCCCATCAGGATGCCGATCACGCCCGTGAAAGCCAGCGCCAGCACGATCAGGATGCCATACTGTTCCAGCCGCAGAATGTACTCGCCCCACTGCGACGGGAGCACGGCTACGGCGACGCGCGAGCCGTCGAGCGGCGGGATGGGGATCAGGTTGAACACAGCCAGGGCGATGTTGATCCAGATGAACTGAATGACTAGGCTCTCTACAAAGCCCGGCGGAAAAATTCCCAGCCGGACCGGGATGGCGACCAGTGTAGCCAGGAACAGATTCGAGACGGGTCCAGCCAGCGCCACCAAGGCGAAGCCGGTGGTCGAGCTGCGACTGCGATACAGCCCATAAGGATTCACCGGCACGGGCTTGGCCCAGCCAAAGCCGCCTAGCATAATCATCAACGCGCCGATGGGATCGAGATGGTCGAGTGGGTTAAGGCTGAGACGCCCGTAATCGCGCGCGGTCACGTCGCCCAGGCGATAGGCCACGAAGGCGTGCGCCAGCTCGTGGACCGGCAACGCGATAAGCAGGATCAGTAAGCGGGAAACAAGCTGAAGCACGAGTATCTGTGGTTGCGAGAAACGCAAATCCATGTCAGTTGGCCATCCTTTGGGAGACAACGGTCAGGTATGCGGGTATTATAACACAAACACGCTGCCAAGCGCGTGGTATAATGATGTTGCGAAACGCACAACCGCGTACGCGTGTATGCAGTGTGTCGCACATTCAAGGAGGCATTCCTATGGATCTCGGGGGCTCACTAGGGCTTATCGGCTGGGCGCTGCTCGGCTTGCTCATTCTGTATGTTTTGTTCGTTGCCAGCCAGCGGGCGCAGCGGCGGGAAGCCAGGGTGTCTGTCGTCATTGTGCTGGTGCTGCTCGTCGGCGGGCTGGCGCTCAACACGCTGGGCGCGGGCTTGGTGTTCATCCAGCCGCAAGATCGCGCCGTGGTCATCAGCGCGCTCAGCGGCACCGGCTATCGGCCTGTGGCGCTGGGGCCAGGGCTGCACTGGATCGTGCCGTACTTTGAAAACGTCGTGCGCTACTCGATCTCGAACCAGACCTTTACGATGGTCGTCAACTCTGCCGAAGGCAAAGTCCAGGGCGACGACTCGGTGAGCGCGCGCACGGCGGACGGCCAGCTGGTGTACTTTGACGCCTCGGTAATTTACGCAGTCAACCCGGACAAGGTGGTCAAGCTGCACATCCAATGGCAAGGCCGCTACGAGGAGGAGTTTGTTCGCCCGCGTGCTCGCTCGTTGATTTACAACCGCGCGGCGCAATTTACCGTCGAGCAAATCTATGGCTCCAAGCGTGCCGAGCTTCAACAGGCCATCCAGGACGAGATCAGCAAAGATTTTGAAACTCAAGGCCTGACGCTCGTCCAGTTCCTGTTGCGCAACATCAGCTTCTCGCCCGAGTACGCCACCGCCGTGGAGCAAAAGCAGATCGCGCAGCAAAATGCCGAGCGCGCCAAGTTCCTCGTTCAAATGCAGGAACAGGAAGCAGCCCGCGTGCGCGTGGAAGCCCAGGGTGTCCGTGATGCGGCCATCACTCGCGCGGAAGGCGAGTCCAAGGCGCTGCAACTTGTGGCAGACGCACTCCGCAACAACCCTGACTTGATCCAGTACACCTACGTCCAAAAGATTGCGCCCAACATCAGCGTCATCGTTCTGCCGGGCGGCGGAGGTGGTGGAGGCGCTGCCTCGGCGCCGTACATCCTGGACCTCAAATCGCTTCTGGAGGGCTTGCCCAAACCCGCGATGACCGCGCCGGTCACGACGACCGTCAAGTAACACGTCTCAGGTCACAAGTAGCAAGTTGCAGGCTCTAGCAGCCTGTCGGAGAGAACCCCTGACGGGCCGGAATCGAGGCTTCAGCCGGTGAGCACGCGGCGATTTTCGGCCAAAACCGGCTAAAGCCTAGACTCCAAAACGTCTCTCCGACAGACTGCTAGACCGCCGTCTGGTCTGCGTGCGACCTATCCCCCGCGACGTGCGATTTGCGTTCTGTCAACCGCTTGACACTGGCTCCCAAGTAGCCTACAATCTTAACAGGCACTGAAACGGTCATGAGCTATGGAATACCAGGATTACTACAGAACTCTGGGAGTGGAGAAAAACGCGACCGGGGCCCAGATCAAAAAGGCGTATCGCAAGCTCGCGCGTGAGCTGCACCCGGACATGAACCCCGGCAACAAAAAAGCCGAGGAGCGCTTTAAGCAGATCAATGAGGCTTACGAGGTGCTCTCTGACCCGGAGCGCCGGAAAAAGTACGATCAGCTTGGCGCAAGTTACCAGCAGTATCAACGCATGGGCGGCGATCCGCGCGGCTTTGACTGGAGCCAGTGGATGGGCGGCTTTGGCGGCCAGCCCGGCGGCAATGTGCGGGTCGAGTATAGCGATCTGGGCGACTTGTCCGATTTCTTTACGTCCATCTTTGGCGGGGCGGGGGCCGGACAAGATGTGTTCCGGCGCGCTTCGCGTTCCGCGTCTTCGCAGGGCGTGCGCGGGCGGGATTCCGAGCAAGAAATCGAAATCACGCTGGAAGAAGCCTTTGCCGGGACGGCGCGCGTCTTGTCGAAAGCCGGCCAGCACATTGAGGTCAAGCTTCCCGCCGGGGCCAGCAACGGCACGCGGGTGCGCTTGAAGGGCCAGGGCACGTCCGGCATCGGCGGGCCAGCGGGTGATTTGTATCTCGTCGTCAAGGTACTGCCGCATGAGACGTTCGAGCGTGACGGCGACCATCTGCGCTGCAAGCTGCCGGTGGATTTGTACACGGCCGTCCTGGGTGGCGACGCCATCGTTCACGCGCTGGGCGGCGACATCAAGCTCAAGATTCCGCCAGAGACGCAGTCGGGCCGCACGATCCGGCTGGCCGGGCAGGGGATGCCGCACCTGCGTGACACTGAGACGCGCGGCGACCTGCTCGTTCAGGTGCAGGTGATGATCCCCCAAAAGCTAACAGAGCGCGAGCGAGAGTTGTTCCGCGAGTTAGCCCGGTTGAGACAAGGTGACACGCGCGAGAGGTAAGCGAATGAAACGTCTTCAGATGTTTGTCGTCGTGATGTTGGTGCTGGCAACACTGGCATGCAATGCGGGAACCTTCCTGGTGCCCGGCGACGCACCGGTTCAATCCAAACCCAATCCGGTTTCCACTGTCCTCGCGCCGACTCCACTGCCGGCTTCCGCTGGAACCCAGCTCGCCACGGAAGAAGCGCTGCTGGAAAACCTGTATCTGCGCGTGAACACGGCCGTCGTCAACATCACCGTGTCCAGCGGGACGGGCAACCAGACGACCGACGTCGGAACCGGCTCGGGCTTTGTGATTGACAAACAGGGCCACATTGTCACCAACAATCATGTTGTGGCGAGCGCCACTGGACTGGAAGTGACGTTTTCCGATGGCCGCGTGGCCGATGCCCAGGTCGTTGGCGCCGATGGCTACAGCGACCTGGCGGTGATCAAGGTGGACGTGCCGGAAAGCTGGCTCACGCCGGTCGAGTTGGGCGACAGCGATGCCGTCAAGGTCGGGCAGCACGTCGTCGCCATCGGCAACCCGTTCGGCCTGCAGGGCAGCATGACGCTGGGCATCGTCAGTGCTCTGGGCCGCACGCTGCCCGCCGACCAAAGCACCGACACCGGCTTTTTTCAGAACCCGCAAATCGTCCAGACCGATGCGGCGATCAATCCCGGCAACAGTGGTGGGCCTCTCCTGGACATTAGCGGGCGCGTCATCGGCGTGAACGCGGCTATTCGCACCGATAGCGGAGTGCGCGCCAATTCGGGCGTCGGGTTTGCCATCCCGGTCAACACGGTCAAGCGTGTTGTGCCGCAATTGATCGAAAAAGGCAGCGTGTCGTATGCGTACCTGGGCGTTTCAGTGGACAATAGCTTTTCCATCGCCGAGTTGGCAATAGCACTCAAATTGCCCGTGGATCACGGCGTGCTGATTGCGTCCGTGGCGCCGAATGGGCCGGCCGAGCAGGCGGGACTCGAGGGTGGCAACCAGCAAACGCGCGTTCGCGGCGTTCCCGTGCAGACCGGCGGAGACATTATCACCGCAATTGACGACAATCCCATCCGAGATTTTGACGCCATGATCACCTATCTGGCAAACCATACCAGGGTGGGGCAGACCATCACCGTGACAGTCCTGCGTGACGGAAAGGAGCAGAAATTCCAGGTCAAGCTCAGCGAGCGCCCCAAGTAGCCAGCGCGCCGCCGAGAAAAAGTCTGTTGCGATACTCTATTCAAAGGAGGCTCAATGTTTAGTCGAAAGGACTTGCAAGAGTTGGCCGAGTACAAAGGCACGGGCACGCCCATGCTCAGTCTATACCTGAACGTTGATCCATCTCAGCACACGACCGACGAATACAAGTTGGCGCTGCGCCAGTTGCTGCGTGGCGCTGGCGAGCGGGCGGCGGGCACAGACGTTGCCGCCGTTGAGCGTTACTTTGACCTGGAGTACGATTGGAGTGGCCGGGGGGTGGCCGTGTTTTCCTGCGCCGCCGATAGATTCTGGCGTGCCTTTTCGCTGCCGGTGGCGGTGGCCGATCACGTCTTTGTCGGGCCCAAGCCCTACGTCACGCCGCTCGTAAAGTTGTGGGATACCTTGGGCCGCTTTGCCGTGGCCGTTTTGGACAAGCAAGGCGTGCGGCTGATGCTGTTCCACGTGGGCGAGCTGATTCGCACCGAAGGGATGATGGGCGAGCCGGTGCGGCGCGTCAAAGCCGGAGGCGGCTCGGCGGAAAAGGGCCGGCGCGGCGGGACGGGCGCCACGGCGAACAAGCATGAAGATGAGGTCGCGTCGCGCAACTTGAAAGAAGCGGCGGCCTTGACCGTGGCGTTTTGCGAGGCGCATCAGCCGCGCAACTTGCTGCTGGGTGGCAAGGCCGAGGCGCTCAAGCAGTTCAAGTCCAAGCTGCCGCGCGTGTGGGCCGACCGCATCATCGGCACTTTTCCGGCGGACATGACGATTCACGAGAACGATGTGCGCGACAAGGCGATCAAGATTCTGGACGAGGTCGAGCTTGAGCGCGAAGCAGCGCTGGCCGACGCCGTCATCACGGCTGCAGCCAAAGGCAAGGGCGGCGTCGTGCGACTCGACGACACGCTTAGCGCCGCGCACGAAGGCCGCGTGCAGACTTTGCTCGTGGCCGAGGGCTACAAGGCCGAGGGCTTTCAATGCCAGCAGTGCGCTTACGTCACCGGGCAGCGCCTCGACACATGCCCGTTCTGCGGTGGCAAGATGGCGCACATCCCCGACGCAGTCGAGGCGACCATTCAGCAGGTATTGGAGCAGGGCGGTCACGTGGAGATGGTGGCCGGACATGACGAGTTGATGCAGGCCGGTGTGGGAGCGCTGTTGAGGTATTGATGCGTGACCCGAAGGGTTCGCGCCAAGCGACCCTTCGGGTCTTTTAATATAAACCTCCGTGGTCGTGGACCTTGGAGGTTTTTCATTCTATTGGAACGTGAGGTCTACTCCGATCATCTTGAGGAATGCATTAACCGGCCCGGGATTCATGTACAGATAGGCGCTGATTCCTCCACAAACGACGCACAGCAAAAGGAGACATCCGATACCCCACAGCCATACCCGCGAGCCTTTCTTTGCGGGAGGCGGCGGTGCGCCATAGGCCATCGGCGGAGGTGGGGGCGGAGTGCTGAAGGATGGCGGGGGAGGTGGCGGAGCACTAAAGGATGACGGTGGGGGCGGTGGAGCGCCGAACGACGGCGGCAGGGTCGGGGCCTGTCCATGCCCCACAACCGTCTCGCCCACGCCCAGGCTGCCCGAAACGCTTAGCACCACGTTATCGCCCAGGCGGAGCTTGTCGCCGGGGTTAATGAGCTGCGCGCCCGCCAGGCGCTGCTCGTTGATGAACGTGCCGTTAGTGCTGCCCAAGTCCTCGATGACATAGCCGCCGGCTTGAAGCGTCAGCCGCGCGTGATGGCGGCTCACTTGCGGGTCTTCCAGGACAATGTCGCTGCCCGCCTCGCGGCCAAGGGTGATGACGGGCTTGTCGAGGTCAAACGACTGGCCCGCTCGCGGGCCTTGCTGCACTAGAAGCTGCAATCCACTGACTGCCATCCGACCCTCCTGTGCCATGTAAAGTGGGCTCATGTAGGCTTGCAGGCGGCGTAGGACAAGTTGCCAACTTGTCCTACGCCGATTTCACCTTTGAGCCGACATGAGTGGTAAAGTGTTGGTCACGACCGACACGCAGAGTATACGCCGCTTGAAAGGCATTGTCAAATTTGGGATCGCTCGTAACGATTTGACGGACTGATTGCGCCATGCTATAGTCCCGTGGCAGGGGGTGCTCATGCGGCTGCTTGTGGCGACCAACAATCCTGGCAAGGTGAAGGAATATCAGGCTTTGCTGGCCGGGCTTGACATGGAACTGTGCAGGCCGGCTGATCTAGGAATAACCGATGAGGTTGACGAGACCGGCCAGACGTTTGAGGAGAACGCACGACTGAAAGCAATGGCTTACAGTCAAGTCAGCGGCTTGCTCACGCTGGCGGATGATTCAGGGCTTGAGGTCGAGGCATTGGGCGGCGAGCCGGGCGTTTATTCTGCGCGATACGCCGGAAAAGGCGCGACCGATGCCGACCGCTACAACAAGTTGTTGGCTGCGCTTGACGGCGTGCCGTGGGAAAAACGCGCCGCGCGATTTCGGTGCGTCATCGCGCTCGCCCGGCCGGACGGGCATATTGAGACTTTTGATGGACAATGCGACGGAGTGATTGCCTTCGAACCCAAGGGGACGAACGGGTTCGGCTTCGATCCGGTGTTCTATATGCCGGAGCATAGCTGCACGATGGCCGAGCTGCCGGAAGAGAGAAAGAACCAAATCAGTCATCGCGCGCGTGCGGCGGCGCTGGCACGCGAAAGGCTAAGGGCGGAAGGATGACTGCTAACCGCATTATCCAAGCTGATGTTTTTTGTGTGCCTATATTGGCTTGAGCATCTCTGCATATTCTCTCAGCAAAACGACATCTGAGTCTGACAATCGCCGAATGCTCTGCAAAGCTTGACCGATTTGCCCACCGCTTAAGGTGATTCTATTTCCGCTGGCAAATCGCAGTTTCTTTAACAGGGGCGCGAAGTCGGGCTGCAAACTAGGGTCGAATACTTTACCCTGCTGTTCATCACCAATGACGTGATAGGGACCGTATTGGGATTGCTGAAGGTGAGGATCGCGACTTGCAACATAAATTCGCTGGAGCAAACGCCACTCGCCAGGAGAATCTTGTCCGCCCGACACAACAACCCACAGATTGTCACCACGTTCTATCTGATTGTAGAAAGTTTCGTTCTTTGTGTACCAATCATGCACTACTTCGGCTGGGTCATCGACATCATTCCAGAAGCTTTGCCAGTAGACCAAGTAATCTGTCATTGTGCACTCTCCTTACCATGCAGATTGGCTTGCACTATTGTCGTGCGAAACGTACTCGCGTTTCCGTGACCACAACAAATTGGTCGGCCAGTCGGTCGGCGTAGCTCACAAGCTGTCCACGTAACCAGCGCGCGACTTGCGGGCCGGTGCATTCGTCCACCAGGAATCGCATTTAGGCTATCTCCGCAACCAGCGGCATAAAAACTGTGCTTTCCAGAGATTGGGCAGCAAACAACAAGCAGGCCTGAATGTCTTCTCGAATTAGCCCCTCATATTCCTGCAGAATCTCTGCCTCAGTCGCTCCATGAGCCAAGAGGTTGAGGATATATTCTACCGTCAGGCGCGTTCCCCGGATGACGGGCTTGCCTGTCATCACTTGCGGATTCAGCGTGATTCGTTCGAGCAGTTGCTGTTCCTTCACAAGTCTTTCCTCCGGCCTTTATCATACACCGAACTGGGCAGGCTGTCTATTGCGATGACAGTTGAGCTTTTACAAAACCCTTGCAAGAAATTGCTCCATATGCTGTGCAACAAGCTCCGGCTGTTCAAGCATGACCATGTGCCCTGCGCCTTCGATCCTCGCCAGCTTTGCGCCCGAGATTTTCTCTGCTAAAAATCCTGCATACTTGAACGGCGTCATCTGATCCGCCGTCCCGCCGATGACGAGCGTCGGCGCGGTAATTTGGCCCAGGCGTTCTCGCACGTCAAATGCATCGCACGCAGCGTAATCGCCGGCTGTCACCTCGGGACGGGTCTCTGCCATT
>CAYGWJ010000113.1:0-3988 GCA_964353405.1 uncultured Anaerolineae bacterium | reverse complement strand
AGCGCGATTTCAGTGGCTCGAAGGTCAGCGTGCTGCCGGGCGCGTGAACGAGCAAGCCTATCGAAATGAATTGAACCAGTTACGGGTCGTGGATGCCACGGGACGTCACTGGATGATGCAGGAGCGCACGGGGCAATGGCACGTTTACGATGGTCGGCAGTGGGTGCCGGCCGCGCCGCCCGTTCAGCCGCCGGTGCAACCGCCGTATCCGCCGCCCGCGCCGCCGCAACCCAATCCACCCGCTTACGCACCCGTGGCTCCGCAACCGACGCCTGTTCAGGCCGAGCGCAGCGGATGCTCACCGGCCAAGATTCTGCTGTACCTGGCGCTGTGGCTGGTGGCGTGGATGGTCATCGCCGCCGTCGTGTATTTCTTTTTCGCCAGAAACGAGCCGATGGTCTTGCTGGGTGTAGCGGCGGCCGCGCTGCTCAGCCTGGTGCTCATGTTTTTCTCACTGGCCGATCAATGGCAGGGGCAAATTGTAGAGATCAAGAAGGAGCGCGTCCGGGTTCGACGCGGCGACCACGATTGGTGGGAAGACCAGACCTTTGCGTATGTCCGCCAGCCCAACGGGCGCACGCGCAAGATGCGAGCGATGAGCGACTGGCAAGTCGGCGACCGGTTGGAAAAGCGCCGGGGAGAGACGCATATCCGCGTGACGCGATGAAGACGCCCATGATCCCGCCGAGGCCAGGTAGGGGCGAGGTAGGGGCGAGGTAACCTCGCCCCTACGTCATCCACCGCTGATCGCCGGAACAAAGTGCACTTCGCTCATTTCGGCCAGCCGGTGGCGCAGCCGCTGGCGGCTGGTGACGCCATCCACCACGACGGCGATGTTGGGCCTGAGCCGCCCCTCTTCACACAATCGCTCCAAGAGACCCGGATAGCGCGCGTTGAGGTTTTCAATGACCTGCCCGACCGTCTCGCCGGGCACGGGCAAAGAATCCTCTCCGCCGGTCAGGTCGCGGAGTAACGGCGGAATCCAGACGGTGGGCATGGCTCGCTATTTAGCCCACAGCGCTTGTAGGATGCGCGCGGGCGACATGGGCAACGTGTTCATCCGCACGCCAACCGCTCGATAGATAGCGTTGGCAATCGCGGCGGGCGGCGGGACGATGGGCACTTCGCCCACGCCGCGCACGCCATACGGATGGCCGGGGTTCGGCACCTCGACCAGCACCGTCTCTATCATCGGCAGATCGAGGCAGGTCGGCACGCGATAGTCCAGCAGGCTCGCGTTGAGCAGGCGCCCCTGCTCGTCATAGACGTACTCTTCGTTCAAGGCCCAGCCCGTCCCCTGCGCCACGCCGCCCTGCAACTGACCTTCGACATAGCCCGGATGAATGGCCGTGCCCACGTCCTGCACCGCCGTGTAGCGCAGAATCTGCACCTTGCCTGTCTCCGGGTCAACCTCCACATCCACGATGTGCGTGGCAAAAGCCGGCCCCCACTTGCCCGCTTCGACGGTCGCGCTGTCCATGACCGGACTGCCCAGGTCGCCCAGCCGGGCGGCGAGCTCCTTGAACGTCATGCGTTGGCCATCGGTCGCAAACATGCCGTTCTCGTAGCTGACCTGCGCGGGTTCGACCTCCCAGTGCTGCGCGGCGCGCTCGACCAGTTGCTGCTTGAGCTTGAGCCCCAGCTCGTACACGGCCCAGCCGGTAGCAAAGGTCGTGCGGCTGCCATAGGTGCCTTCGGTGTAGCCAACCGCGTCTGTATCGGCCACGCATGGCTTGACGTCGGTCGCGGGGATGCCCAGCGTCTCGGCCAACTGCATCGCAATCGAGGTGCGCGAGCCGCCAATGTCCACCGAGCCTTCGAGCAGGCTCACCGTGCCATCGGCATTCACGCTGCCCGATGCGGACGATTTGCCGCCATAGTTTCCCCAGTAACCCGAAGCGACGCCGCGCCCGCGAAACAGTCCGCTGGGCGGAGCGCCGAGCGGCGCGGCATAGTGCGGATGATGGCGGGCGGCTTGCACCGTTTCCAGATAACCGATGCGTTTGTAGGTCGGGCCGTCCGGCCGGCGGTCGCCTTCCTGAACGCCGTTGATGGCTCGAAATTCGAGCGGGTCTATGCCGAGCTCTTCGGCCAGCTCGTCTATCACCGTCTCGGACGCAAACGCGGCGTTGGTCGCGCCGGGCGCGCGATAAGCCGACGTGCGCGGCTTGTTGACGACGACATCGTAACCGTCAATCTGCAAATTCTCCAGACGATATGGCGCGAGAATCGTCGTGATGGCGCCGCCGACCGGCGAGCCGGGATACGCGCCTGCTTCGTAGGCCAGATAGGCCAGCGCCGCCGTGATGCGTCCGCTCTTGTCCGCGCCAAGCTTGACGCGAATGTACGAACCCGAGGTCGGGCCTGTGGCGCACAGGACATCGTGATAGCTCATCGTCAGCTTGACCGGGCGGTGGCCCGCCTGTTTAGAAAGCAACGCGGCGACCGGCTCTAGGTACACGCTATTCTTGCCGCCGAACCCGCCGCCGATCTCCATCGGGATGACACGAATCTTGGAAACAGGGATGTGCAGGATCTCGGAAATCTGGTCACGTTCGTTAAAAGCCGCCTGCGTGCTCGTCCAGACCGTCAACTGGCCGTCGGCACTGTAGAGCGCGGTCGCATTGTGCGGCTCGAGGTAACCCTGGTGCACCATCGAGGTCGTAAACTCGCGCTCGACGACGACGGCCGCCTCGGCCATGCCTTTGTCCACATCACCGCGCTTGTTTTGATAGTGCGCTGCAATGTTGGTGGGCCGGTCGCCCCTTTTGCCCAGCTCGTCGGTGCGCAATTCGTCAAGCAGAATCGGCGCATCGCCCTGCATCGCCTGCCGCACGTCGAGTACGGGCGGCAGAACCTCGTACGTCACCTTGATAAGCTCGAGTGCTTCCGCAGCGACGTGAACGCTGGTCGCGGCGACGGCGGCAATCGCATGTCCATAGTAAAGCGCCTTGTCTTGCGCCAGAACATTGCTGCTTTGATAACGCAAATTGACCGTGCTTTCGCCCAGCCCGGTGATCTTGTCCTCCAGCCTGGGCAAGTCCGCGCCGGTCACGATCGCTTGAACCCCAGGCAGTGCTTGAGCCTCGCGCGTGTCTATCGAAAGGATACGCGCGTGCGCGTGCGGACTGCGCAGCACCGCGCCGTACAACATGCCGCTCAACCGGACATCCGCGCCGTACTGCGCACGCCCGACGACCTTGTCCACGCCGTCGTGACGGATGGGGCGCGTGCCAATCACCTGATAGTGCTTCTCGCCCGTCGTCGTCATGCCTCTACCTCCGCGCCGTCCAGGCGTTCCGCCGCCGCCAGCACCGCGCGAACGATTTTGTCATAGCCGGTGCACCGGCACAGATTGCCCGCCAGCCAGCGCCGCACCTCGTGCTCGGTCGGGTGCGGGTTGTGGTCGAGCAGGGCCTTGGTCGCCACGATAAAGCCGGGCGTGCAGATGCCGCATTGCAGCGCCGCGTGTTTCAAGAACTCGGTCTGAATCGGATGCAGACCTTCACGCGGGGCGATGCCCTCGACGGTGACGATGGATTTGCCTTCGGCTTCCACGGCCAGCACCAGGCACGCATTGACCAGCACGCCGTCCAGGATGACGCTGCACGCGCCGCAGTTGCCGTTGTTGCAGGCTTCTTTTGCGCCGGTCAGGCCGAGCGTCTCGCGCAGCACTTCAAGCAGGCTCTGGCGCGGCTCGCACAGAAACTCGACCGGCTCGCCGTTGATAGTAGTTTGAACTGGAACTCGCATTGCAGACTCCCTGTTTCTTTTCCGCGAATAACACGAATCTCCACTAATTTTTTCATATTCGTGCAAATTCGTGTTAGGCACAGCCCCCTGTGGGTTCGCGGACAAGATTTGCTCTTTCGATGGCCTTGGCCAGTGTGTAGGGCAGGTTTCCATACCTGCCTCTTGGGGCGGCTATGGAAAGCCGCCCTACGGTATCCCATCACTTTGGCGCGCTAACAATTTTTTCATATTCGTG
>CAYGWJ010000112.1:0-21601 GCA_964353405.1 uncultured Anaerolineae bacterium | reverse complement strand
TCGAACAATCCGTACTCAACGCGAAGCATTCAAAGCGTGTCAGCGATTCAACGCACGTCAGGTGAAGACGCTATCTGGCAAAATCGTCGAAATGCGCATCGCCGACTGCATATAATTCGAGCAATGTACCGGTGTCCAGATTGTAGGACAATTTTGTAAAATTGTCCTACGCAACAAAGACCCCGGCCTTGCGACCAGGGTTTCGTTCTACACATGCTCCGAATGACCGTTACTGACAGCCCGAGATCTTGAACGAGCCGATCTTGGTGCCCCAGGCCCAGCCTTTGCTGTTGTTGTATTCTTGCGTGTACCAGAACGTGCAGCCGTCCGCCGGGTCAATCGCAAGATTCGAATAGGCGCCCCAGCGATTGACGCCAGGTTCTTTTGCCGCGAATTCCACGAATCTCGCGAACCTGAGGCAAATTCGTGTAATGCATCGAGCCGCTTTGACTTTCCGCACGAGCCGCTTACAATATAAGCACTTGGAGCGATGCGATGAGTTCAAGCGAGATCCTTTATCCCAAGTTGCGAGCGGTTGACACTCGCCCGATGGTCAGGAACGGCCAGCCCGGCCTTCTGTTGCGCGACCCGCTGCAACTGACCGACAAGACGATGATCGTCCCACAGCCGCTTGCGCCCTTATTGGCCCTGTGTGACGGGACGCGAGAAAACGCCAGCGCCTTGAGCGCGTCGCTGGCGGTGCGATACGGCTTGCGCTTTTCGCCCGGCACTATCGAGCAATTCTTGTCTGCGTTGGACGAAGCGTGCTTGCTGGACAACGCACACTTTCTCCAGGCGCACGACCGGGCGCTCGCCGAATATCGCCAGGCCTCCTTCCGAACGCCCAGCCTCGCCGGGCAGTCTTATCCGGCCAATGCCGGTGAACTGGGTAATCTCTTGCATGGCTATCTGGACGCTGTGGACGATGCCGATGATTCGACCAGGCTTTCGTCAAGAGTCAGCGGCCTGGTATCTCCGCACATTGATTTTGCGCGCGGCGGGCCGGTCTATGCGCGGGTCTGGAAACGCGCTGCAGACGAGGTCCGGGCAGCCGATCTGGCCGTCGTGCTGGGGACAGACCACTATGGCGCAGACAAGCAGTTGACGCTCACCCGCCAGCATTACGCTACGCCTTACGGGGTGCTGCCGACCGCGCGCGATGTGGTAGAGGCGCTGGCGGAGGCGATGGGCACAAAAGCCGCGTTCGCGGGCGAGCTGGATCATCGCAGCGAACATTCGATTGAGCTGGCCGCGGTGTGGCTGCACCACATCCGCGCAGGCCAGCCCTGCGAGCTGGCGCCGATCTTGTGCGGCTCGTTCGGCCCGTTCATTCGCGGCGAGGCCGACATCGAACGCGATCCCATCATCGGTGCGCTGCTGGGCGCGTTTGGACAGGCGACGGCCGGGCGTCGCGTCGTCGTGGTCGCCGCAGGCGATCTCTCGCACATCGGCCCGGCGTTCGGCGGCCAGACCTTGGATTGGGTGGGACGTGCCCGGCTCCAGGCAGCGGACGACGAATTGATCGAGCGGATGTGCCACGGCGACGCGAACGGCTTTCTGGCGGCCATCCAGCGCGTGAACGATCGCAACAATGTCTGTGGCGTCCCGCCGATCTATCTGGCCTTGCGGATGCTCGGCGCAGCTCTTGGCGAGCGCGTGGCCTACGATCGCTGCCCGGCAGACGAGAACGGCACTTCGGTCGTCTCGATCTGCGGCATCGTCTTCAGGTGAGGGCGTCGGGGATGAGGCTCGAAATCGGGGTGAGCCGGGCTAAAGCCTTCGACCGTCACTCCCAGCAGCCACAGCGGCCTGGAGTCGGTAAAGCCCGTCGTCAGGCTTGGCAGCCACAGCAGATCGCGGCTCAGGCGCTTGACAATTATTTCCGACTGGATATACTTGCCGCCACTTGCTCGGCAGCAACTGCCATCCCCGGTAGTTGTTGCGCGAGCGATAGGGCTGCCAAAGGAGGATGCCATTGACCGTGACGGCATGAACCAGCATGATCACTGAGAGGCTGGAAAGCAGTGACTTGCCCAATCACAGCCAAGACATGGATCCAACAGTTGTCTCGACCGTTTTCCATTAAAAGAACCCAAAGGAGATAAAAGACATGTTCAAGCGAATCGCTGCACTCGCTCTATTGGCAACACTCGTTTTGTCTCTCGTTGGCATCGGCCCGGCGACAGCCGAGACCCAGATGGCGGCCGGGGCCAAGGGAATTCCTGGACAGTATATTGTCGTCTTTAAGGATAGCGTAGCAGATTCGGAAGCCGAATCTGCCGCAATGGAACGCACGCATGGGCTGGTACGGACGCACGTCTATGGTCATGCGCTCAAAGGCTTTGCGGGCAACATCCCGGCTGCGCGCCTGGCCGCGGTCAAGGCCGACCCACGGGTGGCGTTCGTAGACGAGGACAGAATGGTCCAAGCTGTGGGCAAGGTCCCCGTCGTCTCGGGCGACTCGGTTCCCACTGGTGTGCGCCGGATCGAAGCGGGCACTACGATCACCGTGCATCAGGCCAGCAACGTCAATGTGGCCGTCATAGACACCGGCATTTACCTCAGCCACCCCGACCTTTACGCGGTGAGCGGCAAGAACTGCATCCGCACGAACAAAACCGCCAACGACGATAACGGGCACGGCTCGCACGTGTCGGGCACGATTGCAGCCAAAAACAACGGCTCGGGCGTTGAAGGCGTTGCGCCTGGCACCAAGCTCTACGCGGTCAAGGTGCTCAACGCGCAGGGCAGCGGCACCACCTCGCAAGTGATCTGCGGGATTGACTGGGTCACGGCGAACGCAGCGGCATTCAATATCAAGGTCGCCAGCATGAGCCTGGGCGGCAGCGGCTCGAATGACAACAACTGCGGCAAAACGAATGGCGACGCAATGCACAAGGCGATCTGCAACTCGGTTGCCAAAGGCGTGACGTATGTGGTGGCCGCCGGCAACAGCGCTGCAAATATGGCAGGTTTTACTCCCGCGGCCTATCCCGAAGTCCTCTCGGTGACGGCCATGTCCGACAGCGACGGAAAGTCGGGCGGCACAGGCGGCGCGCCCACCTGCCGCACGGGCGAGTTGGACGACAAGTACGCTACGTTCTCGAACTATGCGGTCGCGGCCGCCGAAATAAGTCACACGGTCGCGGGTCCCGGCGTGTGCATCTATTCCACCTGGCTGAACAACGGCTATAACACCATCTCCGGCACAAGCATGGCAACACCACATATGAGCGGAGTGGTGGCGTTGTGTATCGGCAACGGCGGCGCCGCCGGCCCCTGCAACGGAATGACTCCTGCGCAAATCATCCAAAAGATTCGCTCCGACGCGCAGACGCACGCCACGTCCACCAATGGGTTCAACGGCGATCCTTTCCATCCCGTGAGTGGCAAGTACTTTGGATACCTGGCGTGGGCAGGTGGCTATTAATATAGCGTCATTCTGACGTATCTCGCCTCTCTTCGTAACTAGAACTGTAGGTCACGCTTGAAGCGTGACCTACTTTTTCGTGTTGATGACAATTGAATGCGTCCAGCTTGCGTGGTCTATCAAATCGAAAGATCGTGATATACTACCATCGCCTCAGCGATCAGCCAGGAAGAACACTGCAAACGGCGAATGAACTTACGGAGGACACATGCCCGAACGCGAAACCAGTTCCACGCCGATTGACCTTGCCCCACTCGGTCCCATCCTCGAACGTTACGCGCCACAGGGACGCACGGCGTTACTGCCTGCGCTCATCGAGGCGCAACAAGTCTATTGCTACCTGCCGGAGCCAGTTGCGGTTGCCATCGGGAAAGCATTGGGTGTGCCACTGGCCGAACTGCACGGCGTCATTGATTACTATTCGATGCTGCATCGCAAGCCGGTGGGCTGCACCGTGATCCGCGTCTGCTCCGATCCGGCGTGCGCGCTGGCGGGTTCCGATGCGCTGTATGAGCGTATCAGCCAGCACCTGGACGAAACGGGGCTGCGCGGCGATTACGAGGTCGAGCGCGCGCCATGCTTTGGATTGTGCGAGCACGCGCCGGCGGTGTTGGTTGGGGAGACGCCGATCGCAAAGGCGGATCAAGTTGGGATTGGGGATTTGGTATTAGGTATTGGAGATTTGCCCAAAGGTGTCATCGGCGGTGACGTGCGCATCCTCACCGCCAACTGTGGCGTCGTTGATCCATCAAGCCTGAATGACTATGTAGCACATGGCGGGTTCGTCGCGCTCCGCAAAGCAATCACGCAAATGAAACCCGCCGACGTAATCGCCGAGATCAAGGCGAGCAACCTCGCCGGCCGAGGCGGCGCGGCGTTCCCGGCCGGCGTCAAGTGGGAAAGCGCGGCGAATGCGCCCGGCGCGTCCAGGTACGTTGTGTGCAACGCGGACGAATCCGAACCTGGCACATTCAAAGACCGCGTGTTGATGGAGGAGGATCCGTTCCGTGTCCTGGAGGGCGTCGCCCTCACGGGCTATGCTATCGGCGCGGTCAAGGGCTATATCTATGTGCGTGGCGAGTATCCGGTCGCGCAATCACGTTTGCGCCATGCGATTGAGGCGATGCGTGCGGCGGGCCTCTTGGGCAACAGGATTCTGGACGCTGATTTTTCTTTTGATCTTGAGGTGCGGAGCGGCGCGGGCGCGTACCTGTGCGGCGAAGAGACCGCGCTGTTCGAGTCCATCGAGGGCAAGCGCGGCTTTCCGCGCGTCAAGCCCCCCTTCCCCACCACGCACGGCCTGTTCGGCAAGCCGACCGTCGTCAATAACGTCGAGACGCTGTGCAATGTGCCCTTTATCATCGAAAAGGGAGCTGCCGAGTATCGCAAGATCGGAACAGAAAAATCTGCCGGTCCCAAGTTGTACTGCGTCTCGGGCGACGTGGCCCGGCCCGGACTTTACGAAGCGCCGTTCGGCATCACGATTCGACATTTGCTGTATGATCTTGCGGGCGGGCTGCGCAATGGGCACAATTTGCAAGCGATTCTGTTCGGCGGTGCTGCGGGCGCGTTTGCGCTGCCTTCTCAGCTCGACGTGCGAATGTCATTCGAGGATTTGCGCGCCGCCGGTCTGCCACTGGGATCGGGCGTGGTGATGGTGTTTGACGATTCGCGCGACATCCGCGACGTGCTGCTGCGCCTGTCGCGTTTCTTTGCGCAAGAATCCTGCGGCAAGTGCTACCCCTGCCAGTTAGGCACACAGCGCCAATACGAAATCCTGCAGCGCGTCGCCGCAAGTCGAACGCTGCCCGGCGATGTGGAGCGCCTGACCGACGTCGGCTGGACGATGACGGATGCCTCGCTGTGCGGCCTGGGTCAGACGGCGGGGAGCGCGGTGCTCAGCGCAATGAAACTGTGGCCTGAGAAATTCTCGTGAAACGTGATGCGTGAAACGTGATGCGTGAAACGTAAAACGTGAACTAATCACGCATAACATCAGCCGAGGGAACGAATGTCAGAGGTTACGTTTTCTATGATTACGCTTTCCATTGATAGTCAATCGGTGACTGTTCCCAGCGGAACGACGATCCTGAAAGCCGCACAGCGCGTCGGCATCAATATTCCTACGATTTGCTACCACGATGTCACCACATCCAACGCGCTGTGCCGCCTGTGCGTGGTCGAGGTGCAAGGCGCGCGGCTGCTCATTCCCGCCTGCGTTGGCACGGTGAGCGAAGGGATGGTCGTCAATACGAAATCCGAGCGCGTGATGCGTGCTCGCCGGACGATTTTGGAAATGCTCGATTCGGCGGTGGACCTATCCGAAGCGCCCGAGATTCAAGCGTTCATGGCCGAGTACGACGTCAACCGCGAGCGATTCCCAGGGGCCAGGCGACGCGAGTTCCCGGTGCTCGACGACAACCCGATGTACGTCCGCGACTATTGCAAATGTGTGCTGTGCTGGCGATGTGTGCAGGTGTGCGCCGAGGACGCGCAGTATACCTTCGCCATCAACCTGGCCGAGCGGGGGTTCGAGACTCACATTGCCACGTTCTTTGACAAGCCCATGCCGGAAACGACGTGTGTGTTTTGCGGCCAATGCGTGGGCGTCTGCCCGACCAACGCGCTCAAGCCCAAGCGCGAATGGTTGCTGGAGCAGGGCCGCGCGCCGGAAGAGACGATGGCGATAACCAGGGGCGAACGAAAAAGAAGACGCAGCAACTCGTGAAGCACAAGGAGATAGACCATGCGGCTCGAAATCATTTCGCGACAACCCGCCTCAAATGCTCGTCCGACCTCGCTCCTGTTCGTTCACGGCGCATGGCACGGCGCGTGGTGCTGGGCTGAGCATTTCCTCGACTATTTCGCCGGTCAGGGTTACGCCGCGCACGCGCTCAGCCTGCGCGGGCACGGCGGCAGTGAGGGTCGTGAACGATTGCGATGGACGCGCCTGTCCGATTATGTCGCAGATGTCGCGCAGGTCGCCGGTCAACTGCCCGGGCCGCCGGTTGTCATCGGCCATTCGATGGGCGGCGCGGTCGTTCTAAAGTACCTCGAAACCCATTCTGCGCCCGCAGGCATTTTGCTGGCCGCCGTCCCGCCAGCGGGCGTGCTGGCGACGACACTGCGTATCCTGGCGCATCACCCGCTGAGGTTTGCCCAGGTCAATCTGAAACTCAGCCTCTATCCGCTCGTCAACACGCCGGCGCTCGCGCGCGAAATGTTCTTTGCCTCGGATATGCCAGAAGACCAAGTGCGAACCTACGGCGCTCGGCTTCAAGACGAGGCGTATCTCGGGTTCCTGGACATGCTAGCCTTCAACCTGCCCAGGCCTCAACGGGTCAAGACGCCGATGCTAGTGATGGGCGCGGCCGACGACGCGGTATTCCAGGTGAACGAGATCGAGGCGACCGCGCGCGCTTATCACACGCAAGCCGTCATCTTGCCGGACATGGCGCACGACATGATGCTGGAAACCGGATGGCAAAACGCAGCCGACCAGATCATCGCCTGGCTCAACGATAAGGGCCTATGAGGCGCACGAATGGTTGAACACGGACTGGCATCCGTGATGTTTGGGCTGGCTTCGGCGGCCTGCTGGGGCGCGGGCGACTTTTGTGGCGGACTGGCGACCCGGCGCACGCACGTCTATAGCGTCATCATCGCCTCGCAAATCGTGGGCGTGACGATGCTCGTCGCCCTGGCGATGGCTTTTGCAGAGCAAGTGCCGGCGCCCGTTTATTTGCTGTGGGGCGGACTGGGCGGACTGGCGGGCACACTCGGATTGGTTGCGTTCTACCGCGCGCTGGCCTCCGGGCAAATGGGTGTGGCCGCTCCGGTTGGAGGCGTCATCGGCGCAGCCACTCCGGCGATCCTGGGCGCCTTTCTGCAAGGCTGGCCCGGCACGCTGCGGTTGATTGGATTCGCGCTGGCGCTGGTCGCCGTCTGGCTCATCTCGCGCACGGAAGACACTGCAGTTCGCGCCCGCGCGCTGGGATTGCCCGTTCTGGCCGGGTTAGGTTTTGGAGTCTTTTTTATCTTTATTCACCGGGCGAGTGAGACAGCGGTGTTTTGGCCGCTCGTGGCGGCTAGACTCACCTCGCTGAGCGTGTTGACCGTCGTCGCGACCGTCACGCACCAGCCGCGACTGCCGGAGAGGACACACCTGCCATTGGTTGCGATCGTCGGCGTGATGGAAGTGGGCGGCAATGCATTCTATGCTCTGGCGGCGCGCGCCGGGCGGCTCGACGTGGCAGCGGTGATCTCTTCACTCTATCCGGCGGGGACGGTCTGGCTGGCATGGCTCATCTTGAAAGAACGCATCACCCGCCTGCAAAGTGTCGGCATCGTGGCTGCGCTGGCCGCCATCGTCTTGATCGCTTCCTAGCAGCCCGTCGGAGAACCCTTGTAGCATAGGGCCTTGTGCCCGTCGCTATTACGCCCACGAGGGGCTAAACTACACCTCTCCGACAGACTGCTAGCTCACGTTTGCTGGCCCACAGGGGCAAGTGCGATAACACATTCAGTAGAGGTGCCAGATGCATTCAGCAGAACAAGGTGTGACGGAAGAATCGCTCGATCCGCAAGATTGGGATGCAATGCGGGCATTGGGTCATCGCATGGTGGATGACATGATCACTTTTCTTCAGACCGTGCGAGAGCGTCCGGTCTGGCAACCCATCCCGGAGAGCGTGAAAGAGAGACTGGTACAACCTGTGCCGCTAGAGCCGCAAGGCGCAGCGACCGCCTACCAGGATTTTGTGGAAAACGTGCTGCCCCATCCCATGGGGAACATTCATCCACGATTTTGGGGCTGGGTCATCGGAACCGGCACGCCGTTCGGAATGTTGGCCGAAATGCTGGCCGCCGGCATGAATCCCAACATGGGCGGCGGCGATCACGTTGCCAATTACGTTGAAGCGCAAGTGCTGGATTGGTGCAAAGAGATGCTGGGCTATCCGGCTGAGGCAAGCGGACTATTGGTCAGCGGCGGCTCGATGGCTAACCTGGTGGGGTTGGCCGTCGCGCGCAATACGATGGCCGGGTTTGATCTGCGCCGGCAGGGCCTGCGTGCGGCGCGCGCGATGACGTTGTATGGTTCGCGCGAGATGCACAGTTCGATTCAAAAGGCCGTCGAATTGATGGGACTGGGCAGCGAGGCCCTCCGCGAGATTCCCGTGAATGCGGAATTCCAGATAGACCTCGAGGCTCTGCAAGCTGCCATCGCAAAAGATCGAGCGGCGGGCCATCTGCCGTTCTGCGTGATCGGCAACGCAGGGACCGTCAATACCGGAGCCATAGACGACCTGAGCGCGCTGGCAGATATCTGCCAGCGAGAAAAGCTGTGGTTTCACGTGGACGGCGCTTTTGGCGCGCTGGCCGCTTTATCGCCAGCTCTGCGTCCGTCGCTGGCTGGCATGGAACGCGCCGACTCGCTCGCGTTCGACCTGCACAAGTGGATGTATATGCCATACGAAGTGGGCTGCACACTCGTGCGGCGAGAGCAAGATCATCGGCGGGCCTTTGCGCTCTCGCCCGAATATCTGGCCCACGCCGAACGAGGACTGGCAGGCGGCAGGCTGTGGTTTAGCGAGTACGGCATCCAGCTTTCCCGCGGATTCCGGGCGCTCAAGGTTTGGTTGTCCATCAAAGAACATGGGATATGGAAGTATGGACGCCTGATCCAGCAAAACGTCGAACAGGCACGTTACCTGGCCGGCCTGATAGACGCCGCGCCCGAACTGGAACGCCTGGCCCCTGTGCCGCTGAACATCGTGTGCTTTCGGTTTCGGGCCGAGCACCTGGACGAGCCGGCACTCAACCAGCTCAACCAGGAACTCTTGATTCGACTGTACGAAAGCGGCATTGCCGCCCCTTCGTACACCACCTTGAACGGCAGCTATGTGCTGCGCGTCGCGATCACCAACCATCGCAGCCGGCGAGAGGATTTTGACCTTCTAGTGCGCACCGTGATACGGATGGGCCAGGAATTGGTAGGCGAGTCCGCCAAGAGTGCGCGATGATGTTTTGCAAACTCTGGGAGGGGAACGCGTGATCCAGCCAGATAGAATTGTCAAGACCACTTGCCCGTACTGTGGAGTCGGGTGCACACTCGAACTGCATCTGAAAAACGATACCATTTACAGAGTCACTTCGCCGTTTGATTCGGTCGTCAACCATGGCAATCTGTGCGTCAAGGGACGCTTTGGGTACGATTTCGTTTACAGTGCAAAGCGTGTCACCACGCCGCTGATTCGCAAGTCACCCCAATCGCCGGGCCGCCGCACGCAAGCCTTTGATTTGGACGAGTGGCGCCAAGCGTCGTGGGATGAGGCGCTCGACTCTGTGGCTGATCGGCTGACCGAGATTTATAGGCGCGACGGCTCAGACGCGATGGCGGTCTATTGCTGCGCCAAGGCGACGAACGAGGACAACTATCTTTTGCAAAAGCTGTTCCGCGCGCTGTTCCGCACGAACAACATAGATCACTGCACGCGCCTGTGCCACGCGGGATCGGTGGCCGCACTCTTGAAATCGCTCGGCACGACGGCGATGAGCAATACCGCCGCCAAGGTCGTCAAGGCCGATTGTTTTATCGTCACCGGCTCGAACACGACCGAGAACCATCCCATCATCGCGCTGCAGATGAAAGCTGCCGTCGAAAAACATGGCGCCAGGCTGATCGTCATTGACCCGCGCCGCCTCGAGCTGCGTGATTTTGCCGCCCTCTGGCTGCCGCTCAAGCCGGGGACGAATGTGCCCGTCTTTTCGGCGATGGCGCACGTCATCATCGGGGAAGGGTTGGTCAATCAGAAATTCGTCGAGGAGCGCACCGAAGGTTTTGAAGCGTTCAAACAGTCCGTCGAGAAATTTACGCCGGAATACGCCGAACAGATTTCGGGCGTGGATCGCAACCTCATCATCGAGGCGGCGCGCCTGTACGCCGCAGCGGAGCGCGCCGCGATCTATTGGGGCATGGGCATCTCGCAACTTTCCCAGGGTACAGCCAGCGCGCTGAGCCTGATCCATCTCGCCTTACTCACGGGTCACATCGGACGCCAAGGCGCCGGCCTCAATCCGCTGCGCGGACAGAACAACGTGCAGGGCGCGTCCGATTCCGGCGCGATGCCGTTTCACTATCCCGGTTACATGGAGGTGGACAAGCCGGAAAATGCGGCGAAATGGGAGCAAGCCTGGAACATAAAGCCGGGTGGCCTCAGCCGGAAGCGCGGGCTGACGACGACCGAGATTCTGAGCAATGTGCGGCCCGGCGGCGTGCGCTCGCTTTACATCATGGGCGAAAATCCGATGATGACCGAGCCGAACCTGAACGTCACTCGCCACCACATGGAGCAGTTGGAATTGCTCGTCGCGCAAGACATTTTCATCAACGAGTCGGGCGCGTTCGCCGACGTGTTCCTGCCGGCCGTGTCGTGGGCGGAAAAAGAAGGCACGTTCACCAACACCGACCGGCGCGTCCAGCGCGTGCGCCAGGCGATCCAGCCGCGCGGACAAGCCCGGCCCGATTGGCAGATCATCTGTGACCTCGCACAGCGCCTCGAAAAGCGCCTGGGCCGACCTGCGACTGCGCGCTGGGACTATATCTCTCCTGAAGAGGTCTATCGCGAGATGGCCAGCGTCGTGCCGGCCTTTCGCGGTATTACCTACGAGCGGATCGAACAGGTCGGCCTCCAATACCCAGTACCTAATACCTCTCATCCTGGCACACCCTTCTTGTTCGCAGATACTTTTCCATCCGGGCGGGCCAAGTTTTTCCCGCTCGAATACGTGCCCGTCGCCGAGCCGCCCGACGACGAGTATCCCCTCATCCTCACCACGGGCCGTGTGTTGGAGCAATGGCACGGCGGCACCATGACGCGCCACTCGAAACTGGATGAGCTTTATCCCGAAGCATTGCTTGAACTGAACGAGGTGGACGCCGAGCAATTCAGCATCCAGACCGGCGACTCAGTGCGTGTGTCGTCGCGGCGGGGGACGGTGGTGCTGCACGCACGCGTCTCGGACCAGTGCAATCCGGGTGTTGTCTTTATCCCGATGCACTTTTCCGAGGCCGCGGCTAACCTGCTGACGATTGACGCGCTCGACGCGACGGCCAAGATTCCGGAATTCAAGGCATGCGCGGTGAGCCTTGCGCTGGCGAAGGAAGAGGAATTGGTCAACGCTGAGGCAAGGACGCAACGAGGAAGACGGTAACGCGACCCTGCCAGTCGAAACTAGGCCGCGCCCTCTTGTCTTTCGATTTCTTTGACAGAGGATTGCTCATGCTGCCACTCGCACCAACCCTTCGAGACTCGGCGCGTGGCGTTGGATCCGCTGGACTTGATTCCGGTAGTCTGCCTGCCGCGTAAGCCAGGTGCGATAGACGCTGGCCCATTCCCCAAAATCCAGGACCCATTCGTCGTTCTCTGGCTCCTCCCCGCTCATATACGCCGCGTACAGAGTCTCGGAGCGAATGCCGTATTTGCGCTCAAAGTTCAACAACTCTTCCTCGAGTGCATGAATATCTGCGAGAATTCCGGCGAGTTCCATAACCTCACCTCCTCCCGCAATTATACCGCCATTCGTCTTCACCGGCACGCGAGATAGGAATTGATCAACACACTCTGATAACGGTGCCCCTCGCGCGCAAGTGCGGTGCGAGCGGGACGCCTGGCGTCTCGCCACGGCCCGCAGGAGATGAATGGCGGCTGCTTTAAAGTGGGGAGAGCGCCTTGGGGCCTATCCAGGATTAACGCGGCGTGAAGCTAACCAGCGACTCTGTGATTGCGGACTCTCACCGCTAGGGCGGCCTGCCAATAATCCCTCTATGCCGATATGCTCGTCCAGGTCGGGCCACTCTATCGCATATCCGTCTCCCAACAATTGCCAATTCTACCGCTCCACAGTAGAAGCATATAGCAAGCGAGGATACCAAGCCAAAGGGACAAGAATACGACGGCCATCGGAAAGGTTGACCGTAAGGTCATCTTCTGTCACATTGACTTTTACCGCGATAGGTTCTATTTCAAGCACAGTCGGCATAGTTGTTTATCCGTATCATGATTGTACATCAAATCTGATTAAAGGTTTCTTGCACGATGACACGCCGCTCAAGCGCCTATACTTGACGCGCTCTCCATCATCCTCTATACTGGAAGCGGTGAGGCCATGTCAATTGGAGTAACAGAAGGTGAAAATGGAATCGCCCGCCGTGACGACGCCGTTTCAGCAAGCGCTTGATATCATCGAGCAACTGCCCCCCGAAGATCAGACCAGTTTAATCGAAATCGTCCAGCAGCGCCTGACCGAACAGCGCCGGGCCGAAATTGCGCGCAATGCTCGCGCCACACTCCAGGCGTTTCGCGAGGGGCGCGCCCGTTACGGAACTCTGGAAGATTTGCGGCGCGACCTGGATACGCCATGAGACGACTTGTCTGGGACGCCAGCTTTCGCCGCGCCTTCAAGCAAAGAACTCGCCGCCAGCCGCCGTTGCAGGCGCTCATTCTGGATGTCCTGGAAACGCTGGCCGAAAACCCTTTTGAGCCTTCGCTCAAGACGCACAAGTTGCACGGACAGTGTGCTGGCGGACATTGGCTCACACAGCGAAGTTTACTGAGCGATACCAGCTTGGCGCAAGCCGACTTATACAGCTAGCCGCCTCGCCGAGCCGCCCGACGACGAATACCCGCTCATCCTCACTACGGGCCGTGTGTTGGAGCACTGGCACGGCGGCACCATGACGCGCCACTCGCAGTTGGACGCGCTTTACCCGGAAGCGCTGCTCGAATTGAACGAGGTGGACGCCGAGCAGCATGGCCTCAAGACCGGCGGTGTGGTGCGCGGGTCATCGCGGCGCGGGTCGGTGGTGCTACGCGCGCGCGTCTCGGACCAGTGCAATCCGGGCGTCGTCTTTATCCCGATGCACTTTTCCGAGGCCGCGGCTAACCTGCTGACGATTGACGCGCTCGACGCGACGGCCAAGATTCCGGAATTCAAGGCATGCGCCGTGAGCCTCGCGCCGGCTAAAGAAGAGGAACTGACAAACGCCGAGGCAAGAACACAACGAGGAAGATGGTAAACTCGCTTGGTCGTGGTATCGCACCGGTTATCACGCACCTCACTCAACTACGGTGTATAATGGGGGTGAGGAGCAGAAAAGATGATTTCGTACGTAAATATCAGCCTCTTTGATTCACCCGCCCAAGCTTTGGTGAATACAGTAAATACAGTGGGCATTATGGGTAGAGGCATCGCCGCAATCTTTAAACAACTTTATCCAGAAATGTATCAGCAATATCGTGAATTGTGTCAACAAGGCAAGCTTGATGTTGGCATGTTGTATATCTACCGGACACCCAACAAGGTTATCATCAATTTTCCTACCAAAAAGCACTGGCGACAGCCATCTCAAGTCGAATACATTGAAGCCGGACTGCGAAAGTTTGCGTCGCGTTACCAAGCCTATGGCATCTCGAGTGTTGCGTTCCCACAACTGGGTTGCGGACATGGCGAACTAGATTGGGAGACGCAGGTTCAGCCGATTATGGAGCGACACCTTCGTCGTCTACCAATCCCAGTATACATTCACCTCTACGAAAAGTCACCCACTTTTGTGCCAGAACGATGGGATTTGGACTATGCCAAACAGGTTCGCCTTGAGCGAGAACGCATTTCCATAGATCGCCTGTGGCAAGACCTGCAAAGGCTAACTGGAGCAGGATATCCGTTGACCTTGTTTGGACCAATGGTAGAAATGCAAGAAGAGTATATCTTATTCAGACCATCGTCTGAAGCGCCAGTAGCAATTTACCGTGAAGACATTGAAGACTTGTGGAATATACTCCGACTCCGAGGCACTGTTCGAGAAACTGATGTGCCTCAGTTCATCCGTGAGTCCGGGGCCAGTGGATGGTTGTTTGATTTGTTGGAGAAACTAGACTACATTCGCTCCATTCCACTGCGAAGCAAAAGCCAGGGAGACACTACCCGGGGGTTACGGTACGATCCTCAAGCTGACACTACACCAGTCGCGGAAGCTGAGATCGTAGTATGAAATCCTGGACAACCGACATCGAACAGCACATCAGGACATGGTCGGCCAGGTTAGGGAATCTAGGTTGGTGGCCGCGCTACGTATACCATTTCACTGATGTCAATAATGCGGCCCGTATCATCGATAGCGGACATCTCTATAGCCGAATGGAAGCCATTCGCCACGGCTTGATGGAAGTGGATAACGCTAGCCCCACTATTATCCAGCAAACTCGGCAAGAGCATTTGGAATATGTTCGCCTTTACTTCCGTCCACGCACGCCCACCCAATATCGTAATGAGGGGATCCGCCCGCTGAATCAGCGCCTGCTGGGCGCTCACTGTCCTATTCCAGTTTACTTCTGCTTTGATGCATTAACCGTATTGGCCCAGAATGAAACTGAATTCTCAGACGGCAATATCGGAAGCTCACGCGCTAATCACAATAACACGAATGATTTCTTTCTTAGCATCCCCTTTCACCTAGTATTCCACAATGGCGCGTTCCCCCCTGAAGAACGCGACGAAATTATTTTCAGGCGCAATGCCGAGGTCTTGGTGCCCGGTAGCTTGCCATTGGTTCCTGCACTCAAGTTCATAGCATGCCGTTCTGTAGCCGAGCGTCAGACCTTGCTCCATTTGCTCCCTGACAACCTAAGTCACGAATGGTCCCCCCGCATCCGGCTTGGCGAACAAGGCTTCTTTGAACGCAAATGGACATACGTTGAGGAAGTTGTTACAGTAAACAGCGACTCGGTGATTTTTCGATTCAACCCCAACACCAAAACACCCGGCCCTTTTCGGGTTTCCTTCACCTACAGCGAGCGTAGTGAAGGCTTCCAACGCACCTGGCAAGCAGAACAGCAAATGGCAAACACGGCATTGCGCTTGCGACTACCCGGCGCAGCCCGGGGAGAAGCGACACTCCACCTCGATGACGCATTAGCCTTTGCCGACACGTTAATCTTTGAGGAAATTCCGTTCTAGCGGCCTCTCAAAACGGATTGCACGGATGAAAGAGTAGCTCTCTCATCCATGTAATCCGTGCGGATCAGTGTCCTAACGCCGATGCCGACCGCCAAGCATCTGCGACCAGCGCTGGCTGACAGTACGCGGAGTGGTGTACTGCTGCTGCAGTTCCTTGACCGTAGGCCGCGCATACGAGGGCGCTACAACGCCGTAATCAAAGCCGGGCACCGTGCAGCGCTCTAATCGTTTGCCGATCAACTGCTGGATGCCGTGGACCATCGGCTCGTCGGCGGGCGTGACGAACGTGATCGCGTCGCCCGTCGCTTCGGCGCGCGCGGTCCGACCGATGCGATGCACATAGTCTTCCGCCGTCCCCGGCGCATCAAAGTTGAGCACGTGCGAGATGCCGTCCACGTCAATGCCGCGCGCGGCAATGTCCGTCGCCACCAGCACACGATAGTGACCTCGCCGGAAACCTTCCAGCGCCGCCACACGCTGGCCTTGCGTTCGGTTGCCGTGAATCGTGGTTGCCTTGACGCCCGCCTGCTTTAATTTTTTGAGCAGGTTGTCCGCGCCGTGCTTGGTGCGAGTAAAGACCAGCACACTCGTCAGCTCGTGCTGATCCATCAAATTCAACAACAGATTGACCTTGAGATGCTTGGGCACCGGGTAAAGCTTTTGATCAATCCCCTCCGGCGGGCGGGCGATGGCGACCTCGACCTTGACCGGATTGCGTTGAATCTCGCGTGCGAGCGCCAGAATGTGCGGCGGCATCGTAGCGGAAAAGAGCATCGTTTGCCGCTGAGATGGAAGTGCGCGCAGCACGCGCCGAATGTCGGGCAAAAAGCCCATGTCCAACATGCGGTCGGCCTCGTCGAGCACCAGGATGGACAGGTGATCGAAGCGCACATGGCCGCGCCCCATGTGATCGAGCAGACGGCCGGGCGTGGCGACGACGACATCCACTCCGGCTCGCAGCGCGCGTTCCTGATCGCGCATCCCTACGCCGCCATAGACAATCGCCACCTTGAGCGCTGTCTTGCGGGCGAGCTGCCTGGCATGATCGCCCACCTGCAAGGCCAGCTCGCGCGTGGGCACCAGAATCAGCATCCGCGAGCCTTTGACCTCGCTGGGACTGTTGAACAGCGCATTCAAGCTGGGCAGCAAAAAGGCCGCCGTCTTGCCGGTGCCCGTCTGCGCGCAGCCTATCACGTCGCGCGCTTGCAGCGCCGGCGGAATCGCCTGCACCTGGATGGGTGTAGGACGTTCAAAACCCATGCGGCGCACCGCGTCCTGCAATGGCGCCGCCAAATCAAAATCACTAAACTCTGTCAAGAGATTTACCTTCCTGTACAAAAAATCGCCCCGGTGGTTTCACCGGGGCGAGGCTTGATCAACAAGTTGTTGCGCAACGATCCGATTGGACTACCTGAACTATGTGTACATTGTACCACACTTTCCCAACCGCGTCTAGCTCAACACCACGACGACCAACCGTGATCCATCTGCAAGCAACTCGCGTATTTGTGATACAATACGTTCCTGCCAGACAACACTGAAAGGAACGCTGCAGCATTGAAGGCACTGAAACGTCTCTTTGGCTACCTCGGCCCCTACTGGAAACCCCTCATCTTTACCTGCACCTTGCTCCTGGTCAACACCGGCTTGAGCCTGCTCCCGCCACTCTTTCAGCGGCAGATTGTGGATCAGGTCATTGGCACGCGTGATCTCTCGCAGCTCGGTATACTGGTGATCGGTCTGATCGGCGTCTACGTTCTCCTGTCGCTGGCGGAATTTGGCGACCAGTTCATGCGTCACACGCTGGGCGAGCGATTCCTGTTCGACCTGCGTGTGCGCATCTACGATTACCTGCAACGGCTGTCGCTGTCATTCTTTGAGCGCACCTCGACCGGCGAGCTGATGTCGCGCGTGACGAACGACGTCAACGCGCTGGAACAATTCGTCACTCACGGCGTCATCCTGACGACGGTGGACTTGCTCCGGCTGGTGGGCGCTTCGATTGTCTTGCTCATCCTTGACTGGCGGCTGGCGCTGGTCGTATTGATCCCGGTGCCCATCATCGGCCTGGGCCTGCGCCGCTTCAATCGCCACGTGCGCCCCATCTACCGCCGTGTGCGCGACCGGCTGGGCGACATTAACACGCGGCTGCAAGATGATCTGGCCGGAATACGCGTGGTGCAGGCGTTCGGGCAAGAGGACGCGGAACTGGAACGCTTTCGCAGCGTGAGCGAAAAGTACTATCGCGAGCGCGTGAGCGCGATTCGCGCCTGGTCAGCCTTCTATCCCTTGATCTATTTCATCGCCGCCGCAGGCGGCGTGCTGGTGCTCGGCTTCGGCGCGCGCATGATCGTCGGCGGACAACTCTCACTGGGGACGCTCGTCGCGTTCCTGTCTTACCTCACCTCGTTCTACGATCCCATCCGGCGGCTGACCGACATTGACAACACGTTCCAGCAGGCGATCGCCGCCGCCGAGCGCATCTTTGAATTGCTCGACGTCCGGCCCGACATCCAGGACGCGCCGGACGCAGTTGCGCTGGACACGCTCCAAGGTGACGTGGTCTTTGAGGACGTCCACTTTAACTACCCTGGCACTGCCCGCCAGGCTAAGTGTGGCGACGGCGATGAGGTGTTGCACGACATTGACTTTCGCATCGCGCCTGGGCAGGTGGTGGCGCTGGTCGGGCCGAGCGGCGCAGGCAAGACGAGCATCGCCAATCTGCTGTGCCGCTTTTACGATCCGACGCACGGCGCAGTCCGCGTGGACGGCCACGACTTGCGCGGTGTGCAGCTTCAGTCGCTGCGCCGTCAAGTCGCCGTGGTGCTGCAAGATACGTTCCTGTTCAACGCCAGCGTGCGCGAGAACCTGCTGTATGGCAAGCCCGATGCGACCGAACAAGAACTCGTCGCCGCAGCCAAGGCCGCCTACGCGCACGAGTTCATCGAGCAGCTTTCGCAAGGCTATGACACCGAAATCGGCGAGCGCGGGGTCAGGTTGAGCGGCGGCCAGCGGCAACGGCTTGCATTGGCGCGCGCTATTCTGGCCGACCCGCGCATCTTGATCCTCGACGAGGCCACATCGTCGGTGGACGCCGAAGCGGAATACCTCATCCAGCAGGCGCTGGATCAAGTCATGCAGGGCCGCACGTCGCTCGTCATCGCGCACCGGCTGAGCACCATCCGCAACGCCGACAAGATCATTGCGCTGCACGATGGCAAAATCAGCGAGGTGGGCAAACATAGCGAGCTGCTGGAGCGCGGCGGGCTATACAGCCAGCTTTACCAACGCCAACTGGAATTGGCGTCGCAAAACTGACAGGAGGCATCCCATGACGACTCACCGTTTCCAACCGACGCATTATCACATCACACTCGGCCCGCACGAGCCGGTGCTGCGCATCGCCGATGGCGACACTGTCATCACGACGACGGTGGACGCGGGCGGCGGGGATGAGCGCAATGAGCATGTCGCGCCGGAAGGCAATCCACAAACCGGGCCGTTCTACATCGAGGCGGCCGAGCCAGGCGACACGCTGGCGATTCACCTGGACCATCTGTATCCGAGTCGCGATTCGGGCTACACATCCACGGCGGTGGCCGCCAACGTGGTGGATCCAAACTATGTGCGCGAGCTGCCAGAGCGCGCGATGGCAGAATGGAGCATTGACCGCGCCAAAGGGACGACGACGCTCGTCCAGCCAGAGACCCGGCTCGGCCGCCTGACCCTGCCGCTTGCGCCCATGCTCGGATGCTTCGGCGTCGCGCCGGAAAACGGACAAGCGATTTCCACCGAGACCTCGGGGCGTCATGGCGGTAACATGGACTATCGCGGATTCATGGCGGGCGTCACGGCCTATTTCCCGGTCTCTGCGACGGGCGCACTCTTCTTTCTCGGCGACGGGCACGCCGTGCAAGGCGATGGCGAAATCGTCGGCACGGGCGTCGAGACTTCATTCGATGTCCAGTTCACCGTTCACGTGCTCAAGGGCAAAACCATCCGCTGGCCACGCGGCGAAAACGCCGATACCCTCTTTGCCGTCGGCAACGCCCGCCCGCTTGACCAGGCTGTGCAGCACGCCACGACCGAGATGCTCCGCTGGCTGCAAGAGGATTACGGATTGGATCCGGCCGGCGCGAGCATCCTCCTGGGGCAGTGCGTAGAGTACGACCTGGGCAACATGTTCGACCCGGCCTATACGATGGTCTGCAAAATTGCTAAACGGTGGCTGTCCTCCATCGCCTAGACAGCCTCCGAACCCGTTGGGGCGAGTTGGGGCGAGTTGGGGCGAACCGAAGTGTTCGCCCTCCGAGGCCGACACGCAGGTCGGCTACTATGGACACCGGCCCAGTATTGTTGTACAATCTTGACCGTCGAGGGCCAATCGTTTCGACATATCCACGGAGGTGATCATGCTTCCATCTCAACATTATCGCCAGCCTGAAGCCGGAGCCGTGTTGACCACGCTGCATGACATCGGCGCGCGCTTTGGCTATTTGCCGGAAGACGAGGTGCGCAAGGCCGCCGGCGAACTCGGTGTGCCGCTCAGCCAGATGTTTAGCGCTGCGACGTTCTACGCCGCGTTCACCTTCAAGCCATGTGGGAGACACAAGATTCAGGTGTGCGAAGGCACGGCTTGCTACGTCAAAGGCGCGGCAGCACTCATGGCCGAGCTGCAAACCGAGCTTGGCATCCAGCTTGACGAGACGACTGCCGACCTGGCCTTTACACTCAAGCGCGTGCGCTGCGTCGGCTCGTGCGGCCTGGCCCCCGTCGTCCGCGTGGACAAGGACACGCACGGTCGGATCACGCCCGCAGCCTTGGGCACAATCCTCGCACAGTACGAATAGCTTTCATCCACGAAGGACACGAAGGGACACTAAGGTTTTACCTTCGTGTTTCTTCGTGCTCTACGCGGAGAAAAAGGACCGGACAACATGACAGAGTTAATCTTGAAGGACGAGGTATTTGCTATCGTCGGCGCGGCTATCGAGGTTCATAAGGAACTCGGCCCCGGATTCTTGGAAGCGGTTTATCAAGAAGCGCTGGAAATCGAGCTGGAGAGTCGCGAGCTGCCTTTTGAAGCGCAAAAACCCCTGGTCATCTTTTATAAGAAGCGTCGGCTCAAGAAAGAGTATGTGGCTGACCTGGTCTGTTACGGCCAAATCATTGTTGAGATCAAAGCCCTCGACCGACTATCCGGCAAGGAAGAATCACAGATCCTCAACTACCTGAAAGCCACTGGTATGAGAGTGGGCGTCCTCATCAACTTTGGAAGCTCTGGCAGGCTCGAATGGAAGCGATACGTTCGATGATCCAACGAGAGAAATAAGAGAAAACCTTCGTGTCCCTTCGTGTTCTTCGTGGACGAAAAGAGGTCATCTATGAAAATCAACTCATTTGCGGATTTGGAGACTCTGCGCGCTGCCGGTCTCGCCAGCCTTTATCCGGACCGGCTCAAAATCACCGTCGGCATGGCAACCTGCGGGCTGGCCGCCGGGGCCGACGCGATTTACGACACGCTCAAGCAGCGCATCAGCCAACGTGGGCTGGATGCGACTCTGGCCACGACCGGCTGCATTGGCTATTGCCAGCAAGAGCCGCTCGTGGATGTGCGCCTGCCCGGCGGAGGCCGCCTCCTCTACACTCAAATGACCCGACCGCGCGCCCGCGCATTGGTGGACGACCTGGCGCACGGCACATTCTCCGGCGCTGGAGCCTGGGCCGTCATTGACACGGAACAAGTTCTGATTGACGATCAGGTTCATCGCTTTGCACGTCCGCCCGATTTGCCCGCGTATTCGGAGCAGCCCTTTTTTGCGCGCCAGCTCAAAATCGTTTTGCGCAACAGCGGCTTTATTGATCCGACCAGCTTGAAAGAGTACGCGGCGCGCGGCGGCTATCGCGCGCTGGCTCACGCGCTCGAGCGCACGCCGCAGCAAGTGATTGACGAGGTATCGCGGTCCGGCCTGCGCGGGCGAGGCGGCGGTGGGTTTTCCGCCGGGCGCAAGTGGCAGATCGCTCACGACGCAAGCGGCGGGACCAAATACCTCATCTGCAACGGCGACGAAGGCGACCCCGGCGCGTACATGGACCGCACCGTGCTTGAAAGCGATCCGCATAGCGTCATCGAGGGAATGATCATCGGCGCGT